>CANBND010000176.1 GCA_947370945.1 Pseudobdellovibrionaceae bacterium
TAATCGCGCTGAATCAGCGGAACCAAACATGACAAACCCAAAACCAACATCGGCATTATGTTATAGATGACTAAGTTGTCTTTGCTGCTGGCAAAGCCAAGGCCGATGATGCCCAGATAGCAAATATACACGAAATAACTTTTATGAAACATCCCCATAATTTGAAAAAATATTTTAGCACCAAATAGCGCAAGCAAAGTCATAACAATAATTGGAAAAGGTTCTCGCAATCCCATCAAGCCAAACATCAGCGGTGCAAAGATCAACCAGCTTTTAATCGAAGCCCATGCCACCATCGAGTATTGATTTTTTTTTCGAAAGAAAAAATTAATTAGTGCTCCGACAAAAATGGCTGCTAAGACAATCAGTACAGTTTGTCGGTAAATGGGACTTTCCCAGCCTGAAAAATTATCCATATATGATACCATGATCCTTTATTTTTTTATAAAGATTTGATTTTGAAACTTTTAATTTTAGAACTGCAGAATCAATGTCGGGTGTGTTTTTTAAGACAAATTCGATCATTTTCTTTTCTTGTATGCCCATGAAATCATCCAATGAGATATTTAAATCAAGATTTTCTGAAGAAAGTATTTCACCGCTTGAATTCTGCAGAAATCGTTCAACGTCGTCTTTGCGTATCATTGGCAGTGGTGAAGTTAGAACCAACTGCTCGCAAACCCGTTTAAGTTCACGGACATTTCCGGGCCAAGAATATTTTTTTAAGGCTTGAATGGCGTCGGTGTCGAAACTTTTATTTCTGCGTGGTTTTTCTTGATCAATAAAAAACTTTGCAATATCAGAAATATCATCCGTTCGATTTCTGAGGGGTGACATTTCAATTTTTTGTGAAGACAATCTGAAATAAAGATCTTCACGGAATTTTTTTTCAGTAATTAATTGGTTCAGTGGTTGATTACTGGCCGCAATGATTCGCGTTTGAACGATGATAGATTCTTTAGCGCCAACTTTTCTGATTTCTCCGGATTCTAAAAATCTGAGGAGCTTTGCTTGTTGTGATAATGGCAAGGCTTCAATTTCATCTAAAAATAAATCGCCGCCATGAGCGGCCTCGGCAAGTCCCAGTTTATTTGTGTCTGCACCGGTGAAGGCACCTTTGATGTGGCCAAAAAATTCAGATTCAAATAAATTTTCGTTAATCGCAGTGCAATTAATTGTAACAAACGGGCGCTTGCCTTCTTGCTGATTTAAAATCCGAGCGACGACTTCTTTGCCCGTTCCTGTTTCGCCCTCAATAAGAACGGCGGCTTTTTCTTGGCGCAAATTTGCAATTTTCTTTCGTAGTATTTCTGTACTTTCTGATTTTCCGATCAACTGAATATTTGATTTGTTTGAAAATTCGAATTGGCGTAACTGCCAGTAGGCTAAAATTTTCTCTAATCCTAAAGTAACTTCTTCGGCATACAGCGGTTTCGATAAAAATCTTTGAGCGCCAGCCTTAATTGCTAACTCCATATTTTCGCGATTCAAATCACCAGACATCGAAATAATTTCAGTTTGCGGATTTTTTTTAATAACGGCAGCGATCACGTCTGGTCCATCGGGACGTTCACCGACTTTGGCAATCAAATGCATATCAACCATAGCCGCATGAAAAAATACATGATCCGGAATTTTATTTGGATCGTTTGTAATATAAACTTTAAACCCCGCAGGAACCATAAGCTTAATTGAGCTGGCTAAAATTTGGTCATCTTCTGCAATGAGTAAGTTAAATAATTCTGTCATATTGTCTATTGAATGATACACTTTTATTCATGTCAAAGACTAACGTAGTTCAACCTAAATATTCATTAAAAATTTTATTAACAGAAAATATTCACTCGGTGGCCAAAGAAAAATTAGTTGTGGAAGGCTATCAGGTTGATTTGTTAACACATGCGCCATCAGAAGATGAATATTTAAAATTATTACCGCAATATGATGTTCTGGGTATTCGTTCGAAATCAGAAATCACAAAAAATATTTTAGAAAAAAATTCGCATTTACTTGCGATTGGTGCATTTTGTATTGGTACAAATCAAATTGACCTTGATGCTGCAAAAAATGTGGGTGTTCCTGTTTTTAATGCTCCTCACAGTAACACCAGATCCGTTGCAGAACTTGTAATTGCCGAAATGATTTCATTATCAAGACAATTGGGCGATCGAAATATGATGGCGCATTTGGGTGAATGGGAAAAATCTGCAGTGGGTTCAAAAGAAGTCCGCGGAAAAACTTTGGGCATCGTGGGTTATGGTCATATCGGCAGCCAAGTCAGTATTTTATCTGAAGCTTTGGGTATGAAAGTTATTTTTTATGACGTCCTTAAAAAATTACCATTAGGAAATGCCACATCGAAAACGAAACTTGAAGATTTATTAGCTGAAGCTGATTTTGTGACATTACATGTTCCAGAAACTCCGACGACACAAAATTTAATTTCTAAAAACGAACTTAATAAAATGAAACGCGGCAGTTTTTTAATTAATGCTTCGCGCGGAACTGTTGTCGTCATCGAAGACTTGGTGACAGCATTGAAAGAAAATCATTTAGCCGGTTGTGCGATTGATGTTTTTCCGACAGAGCCTGCTTCGAACAAAGAAAAATTTGTATCGCCATTGCAAAAAATTAAAAATGTGATTTTGACACCGCATATTGGTGGCAGTACGGAAGAGGCTCAGTATTCGATCGGTCTTGAAGTCGCCGAAAGTTTTCGAAAATTTTTACAAACAGGAACAACAGCATGGGCTGTGAATTTTCCGAACGTCGATTTGGCGCACAAAGAAAATGTTGTGCGCATTATGAATATCCACAAAAATGAACCCGGTGTTTTAGGTGAAATTAATGGTCATATTTCAAAAGCTGGCGCAAATATTCAAGCACAGTATTTATCAACGGATTCAAAAATTGGTTACTTGGTCGTTGATTTAGAGCTACAAAAATCGGGTGTGACAGCAGAAACGTTGATAGATCTGATTCAGAAATCTTCGCGCAGTATTAAAACGAGACAAATTTTTTAGAAACTGTTTCAAACAGAGACCCTAAGTATTTTTTCGACAAAAATATGATCAATATTTTATTCATTTCTGCCGATCAGTAAGCAAAGGAATTTGTATGAAAATATTTTTTTTCTTAATGTTGTCTTTTTTTATAACGATCACCGCCTGCAAAAAAACAGATGGCAGTGCTCCGTCGTCTGGATATGGATCAATTGATATAAACCCGACATCTATTATTGTACCAAAAAGTACAAGCATTGCTATTACAGTGATGGGTTCCCCTTATGGTGGCGCAAGTGCAGTCGATATCACCAGCAGTTCACGGTGCACAGTTGATAATGCGATTGCAGCTATCAGTTCGACAGGTCAGTTATCAAATACTTACACGGGCAGTTCAATTCAACGATTAAATTTAACATGTGTCTATGACGGTTTAACAAAAACAGTTCCGGTGACAATTGTTCCAGCTGTTTTAACGTCATTGGTATTTACAAAAAATAATTTGGTTATGGGTAACAATCAAACGCAAACGATTCAGGTTTACGGAAATTTCACAGATGTGAACAGTTATGTGTTTGCACTTGATATGACAAATTATATTACTTGGAGCACATCAAATGCGGGAGTTAGTTCGGCATTGTTAGGAGTTGTTAGTACAGGTGCAAATGGTTCAGCAAATATCACAGCCACATTCGGTGCGATCAGTGCAGTAACAAGTGTAACTGTTTCGTCAGCGACATCAAGTCCCACAGCAACGCCGAAAGGTGTTGGATTGTTAGGTTCATATTATGATTATGTGGGCCCTTGGGTTTCTGTGACGAATGATAATGTTTTTGCAACACTTTTTGGTCAGCGTATTGATTCACAAGTTTATTTTAACTGGTCAACCGGAACAAATAATTTAGGACAAGTTGCATATTTTGGTATTCGCTGGACGGGAAAAATTTATATTCCGACAACAGGCAGTTATACATTTTATACTCAGACAGATGACGGTGTTAGGCTTTGGATTAATGACGTTATTGGAACGCCAGTGATTGATAACTGGACTTTACATGCTGGCACAGAAAATACGACGGCACCAATAACGTTAACCGCAGGTACGTATTACGATATTAAAATGGATTATTTTGAAAATGCGGGTTATTCACAAGCTGAACTTCGTTGGTCGGGACCATCGATTACTAAGGCTTTGATCCCACAAATTTATTTGTTTCCGAATTAATTTTTTGAATTTATTAAAATAATCTAAATCACTTTGCCCGGATTCATAATCAAATCAGGATCAAAAACTTTTTTGATGCCTTTCATTAATTCAATTTCTGATTGTGAACGGGTGTATGTTAAAAATGATTTTTTTGTTAAACCCACACCGTGTTCCGCAGAAATACTGCCTTTGTGTTTTTGAATCGCTTCAAAAATCAGAACATCCACTTTGCGACATTCCGTCACAAAATTTTCTTTAGTCATATTTTCGGGGCGTAGAATGTTTATATGTAAATTACCATCACCGATGTGACCGAACCAAACCACATCCCATGTCGGATACGATTTTTTTAAAACCGAATCTAAATCCGTCATAAAATCTGGAAGACGTGAAATTGAAACAGCGATATCATTTTTGTACGGAGAAAATTTTGATAAGGATTCGCTGATGTCTTCGCGGTAACGCCAAAAATTTTTCTCTTGCTGTTCAGATTGTGAAATCACTCCATCAATAATCCAGCCGTTCTCCATGCAAGATTCAAAAACTGTCATAATTTTTTCTTCATCAGTTGCATTGCCACATTCAACTTCGCAGACGACATAAAATTCGCTTGTGGTTTCAAAGGGTCTTGATAATCCCGTCGAAGTCAGTACATGCCCCAACGCCAGTTCAGAAAACATTTCATAGGCTTGCAGTACACAATTTTTTTTAAATTCAGAGAAAACTTTCATCACACTCGACATTTGATCCAAAGCAATGACTAAG
>CANBND010000177.1 GCA_947370945.1 Pseudobdellovibrionaceae bacterium
CGCTGCCGAAAAAGGTGCTGATTTTCAGCCCTATGTTTTAAAAACGTATACGGATCTGGTCAATACACATTTTTTAACATTGCAAAAAAAACCAGATGCGATTTTGTGGCCCGAAACAGCTTTACCATTTCCTTTGGATGTAAATTTCAGGAATCGCACAAACCAACAAACATTGCAAAATCAAATTAACCAATGGAATACCGTTTTAATCACAGGTGGTTATTCACAAAATTTAAATGCTAAAGATCAATTCGGACATTTCAAAGTCAGTAATTCAATTTTTTTTCTGGGACCAAACAATTCAGCACCCCAACCGTCACCCTATTTTAAAACAGATTTACTGATGCTGGGTGAATGGATGCCTTTCGGCCGTGAATTTCCAATTTTATACGATTGGTTTCCCTTTGTTGGAGTTTACGAAAAAGGCCCTGGGCCTGTTTTAAAAACAATTCAAACACCAGAAAATAAAACTTTTAATTTAGGCCCGCAAATTTGTTACGAATCTTTGAACCCCAGTTTTTCCAGAGGACTCACCACAGCCAAAGCAGATATTATTCTTAATGCCACAAATGACTCGTGGTACGGCGAAGGCACAGAACCTTTTCAGCACATGATCATGACACTGGCCAGAGCTGTTGAAGTTCGCAGACCGCTTGTCAGGGCCACAAACACGGGCTTTAGTTCTGCCATTTTAGCCAGTGGCCAAATGCTTGAGCGATCGCCGATGAATCAACCGTGGGTGCACACTTACGAAATCAATTATAAAAAAAATGCTCCGCAAAGTTTTTACAGCGACATTGGACATTTTGATTATTTATTTTGGATTTTGTTTTTAATTCTTATTATTTTCTTTTCGAAAGGTCAGCATGTACGTCATCAAAAATCTTGATTGGTCAGAAATTATTGAACGCTTGAAAAATTTTGCAACAGCAGAGTCCGCACGCAATGAATTGGATTTGTTGGCACCATTACCATCAGCTGCGTTAGCTGAGAAAAGTTTTTACGATGTTGAATCGGCAACCTATGTCATTCAATCTGGCATCAGGCCGCACATGGAAAGTTTAGATCTGTACGAACCATGGATCAGTCGTCTGCGTAAAAGTGCCATCTTAAAAACTTTAGAGCTCAAAGATATCCGACATTTTTGCTTAGAAACAATCGCTCTGAAAGAAGCGCTTTCAGATCAACAAACAGCGTGGGCTGTGGACATTTCTGAAATGCTGTTCAATGCCAACGAACCCTTATCTGCGATTGATCATTTAATGACAGCCAGTTGCGATATTCGGATGGATGCGTCTGAAACACTTTACAGATTATCCAAAGAAAAAGAAAACTTGGCCCGACAAATTCAAACGCAAATGGATCGTTTGGTTGCAGATCACAAAATGGATCACATGCTGCAAGAAAAATATGTCACGACCCGCGAAGGGCGTTGGGTGATCCCCGTCAAAGGTGGAATGCAACATTACGTTCCGGGCGTGATTCATGCCAGTTCGCACACAAAACAAACTGTCTTCATCGAACCCGAAGTCGTGATCCCGATGAACAATCGACTGCGACAAATTGATGTTGATATCGACGAAGAAATCGAACAATTATTGATTGAAATTTCAAATTATTTAACGACGCAAAAAAATAATTTTGAAAAAGCAAAGATCGAATTATTAAAATGTGATGTGCAAATTGCCAAAGCGCAATTGACTGTTTTATTGGGCGCAGAGCCTTGTGTTTTTTCTGTCGAAAACAATGATCGTTTCAAACACGAAATGCACTTGAAAGAATTATTTCATCCGATGTTGAAAATGAATGGTAAAAAACCAATTTCAAACACGGTTCATTTAACCAATGAAAAATCAATTTTGATGTTGTCAGGCCCCAATGCCGGCGGAAAAACTGTTCTGTTAAAATCGATTGGTCTTGCCGCGCAAATGGCCCGTTGTGGCTTGCCGATTTGCGCTGAAAAAAATTCCGTGATTCCGTTTTATGAAAATATCTCGACATGCATCGGCGATTCTCAAAGCGTTGACGAAGATTTAAGTACCTTTGCCGCGCACTTAAAAACATTAGATGAAGCGCAAAAATTATCGGGCGCAAATAATTTAATTTTGATCGATGAAATTTGCGGGTCTACGGACCCCGAAGAAGGCAGCGCACTTGCACGCGCATTCATTGAAACCTATTCTGAAAACAAAGTTTTTGCTGTGATCACTTCGCATTTAAGCCCGCTGAAATCAGGCTGGAGCCCCGAAGGTACAGTCATTAACGGCAGCCTTGAATACGATTCTAAAACCGGAAAGCCCACCTATCAATTTTTGCACGGAATCCCCGGTGATTCATTGGCTTTATTAACTGCAAAACGTGTCGGTGTCAGCGCCACAGTTTTAGCCAAAGCCCACGAACATTTATCGCCGCTTGCGAAACAAAAAATTTCAAGTTTGGAAGAAATTGAAAATTTAAAAAAAGATTTATCTGATTTACAAAACAGATACAGAAAAGATCTGAAAAACTTAGACGAACAAAAAATAGCACTCAATACAAAAATAAAAGATTTTGAAAAACAAAAAGAAGCCGAGCTGGAAAAAACAATTCAGCGCGCTTCTAAAAAAGTAGACGATGAAATTGCAAATACAAAAGCTGCAACCGCATTGGATAAGCACAGAAAATTACAAGAAATTAAATACAACATGCCCGAAATTGTGAAGGGTTCAAAAGTTGAATCGAATACTCAACCCACACAAATAAAAACGGCGGATGAGTTTTCTGAAAGATTTCCGCCGGGATCAAAAGTATTTGTTCAAACATTAAATCAAGACGGCATCATTCAATCAAAACCCAATGCTAAGGGTGAAGTTTTAGTTTTATCACAATCGATACGATTGCAATTGCATTACACCGAACTTAAGCCCGCACAAAAATCTGTAAATCCTACGTCGCAATTGGTGAACCGCAGTGGTTCCACACATGGCGGAAACATGATTGCTTTTATGAACGAAGATCGTGTTTTGGATTTGCGTGGTAAAACCATCGAGGTTGCGCTGGGCGAATTAGAATCTGCCCTTGACCGCGCAAGCACATCCAAAGAAGATCGTCTTAAATTAATTCACGGCCATGGCACCGAGGCTTTGAAAAAAGCGATTCGTACGTATTTATCACGATCTGTGTATGTGAAAAAATGGAAAGCCGGCACCGCCGAATCTGGCGGTGATGGAATCACTTGGGTTGAATTGGGATTATAAAAAAACTGTCAGCATTAAAAATATCTGACAATCTTCTATTATTTACAAAACGGAGCTGCCGGATCTTTTGAACACAGGTACGTTTTCATTTGTTGGTTTTCAGATTTTAAACGCTCAACTTCAGATTGATCTGCTTTTGATGATTTCACCGATGCCAATTCACGGTGAATCGCAGCGCTGTCATCCATCCATTTGTGATATAATTCTTTGACGGCTTCGATCAACGGAGCCACAAGACCCGAATAATTCACAGCCAATTTTTTTGTTTCTGAATTTGTTTCGACCAATTCCGGTAAAACTTTTTGAACATCTTGTGCGATCACACCGACCTGTCGGCGTTTGGATTCATTTGGACTGATCCAATTAAATTTTACACCCGTAATTTGATCAATAATATCTAACGAATTTTCAATCGGTTTAATATCAGTTTTCAAACGACGATCCGAGCTGACTGTGAATGCGGCGGCGTAAATTGTACCGTAGCCTGCGGCACCGTTACCGACGTGCGCGTTGGCTCCGGAAATCCAATTTAAATAAATTGAATTCGTTCCACCGCCAAAAGAATCTAAATGAAAATTACCTGCAGAACCCGAATGAATGATGCGTCCATACGCCGTTGGTGTTCCTGCATTTCTGACATACATATCACCAGTGATATCCATTTTTACAGCGGGAGCAGCCGTGCCAATACCGACGTTACCCGAAGAATCAATGTGCATACGTTCTGCAACACCTTCTTGTAAAATACTGAATTCTCCAGCTGTTCCCCAGCCCGAAGCCATACTCCATAATGTTGTTGGATCACCAACTGTAATTCGCGCATCTTTAGATCCTGATTTAAGATATTGAATACCTCTTGCTACAGTGCCTGCAACATGCAACGGAGTCGCCGGAGCGGTTGTTCCTATACCGACATTACCATTTTTTAGAACCATCATAGCAGTGGATCTACTGGCGCCTGCCGCTGTTCCGTTGCCGATAACAAATAATGGATCTGTTGTCACCCAAGATCCTGCAGTTTCAGAACCTTTTGGCATGTTGAATTGACCAATTGTGGTCTGAGACAACGATTCAGCCGTTGTTGTATTTCCCATAGCCGTAGAACTATCACCGCTTGCTATTGTTCCATAACCCATTGCTGTTGAATAAAAATAAGCTGCAATTGTATCTGAACCCATCGCCGTTGAATAATGACCTTTGGCCCACGAACGAGTTCCCATCGACATACCTAAATTTCCGCTGGATACAGTTTGATAGCCCAATGCGACTGCGTATGGACCTGTCGCTGTTGTACTACGACCGATTGCAACCGAACTGTCTCCACTGGCCGTAGTTCCAATACCCATAGCGACTGAATAATCACCGATCGTTGCATCATTCCATTCTGTGCCAGTAGCTGTTCCTGCGCGGAATGCAGATTTTTTTGGATACCACATCATTCGCGTTCCCGCACCCGATGTTGTTAATGCTGTACCCGTGCTAAAAATACCTTTTGCAATAATTCCAGCGTCAGTTGTAGATCCGTCACCAATACTTAAAGGAAATCCTGGTGTGGTTGTTCCGATGCCAACGCTACCTGCAAGATAACTCTGAGCCGTTGCAGATGAATAAATCGCATAATTCGTCGAAGCTGCAGTGATCGAATTTAGGTATAATCCAACATTCATTGCCGATGCACCCGATGCTGTTGCCGTCAAAGCGACGTTCTGAAGCGCTCCGCTT
>CANBND010000178.1 GCA_947370945.1 Pseudobdellovibrionaceae bacterium
TAATTCTCATCACCAATGATCATCCAACCGCGTCCTGCTTTTTGATATTCACGCGCTACTTTTGCGAATTCTTTTTTCTCGCCAGTGATTTGATTATGACACTTACCAATTTCACCTGTTAAAAATGCACTGTCTGCACCTAATAACATGTTGTCTGAAATTTTATCCAAATGCCCACGATAATTTAACCATTTACCACCCGGACTGATATGATCCGTTGTGCATTTACCTTTTGCTTTGGCCAGCAACAATTGGCCTTCGAAATCTTTACCATCCCAAACTGAAAATGGAGCCAACAACTGTAATCTTTCAGACGTTGGACTAACGGCTACCGCAACAGCAGCCCCCATTGGTTTTTGATAACCTTCTGTGTCTGGCATGAAACCAAGTTCAGGCAATTCAGGCGCATGCGGAGCTTTTAATTTCATTTTACCATTTGGACCGACTAATTCATCTGTCATCGGATTAAAATCAATTCGTCCCGCAAGACCCATTGCCATTACAATTTCAGGTGACCCTATGAATGATAATGTTTCAGGATTTGCATCATTACGTCCGCGAAAATTTCTGTTGAATGATGTTAAAATTGTATTTTTGTCTCCCGTTTTTACATCGTCACGCTTCCATTGACCGATACATGGTCCGCACGCATTTGCTAAAACAACTGCGCCGACAGATTCAAATGTTTTCATTTGCCCATCGCGCGTGATTGTATTTTGAATTTGTGTCGATCCCGGAGAAACCAAAAATGGTTGTGGCATCTTAACACCAATACTCATGGCTTGTTCTGCGATCATCGCAGAACGGCCAATATCTTCGTACGAAGAATTCGTGCATGATCCAATCAGTGCCGACGATAATTTTGTAGGCCAATTATTTAATTTGGCTTCTTCAGCGATTTTTGAAATCGGACGCGCTAAATCTGGAGTATGCGGGCCAACAAGATGTGGTTCTAATGTTGATAAATCAATTTCATAAACTTCGTCGAAATATTTTTTAGGATTCTGAACAACGTCATCATCCGCACGTAAAATATCTTTGTTCTGATCACACACTGTGACCAAATCTTTACGACCTGTTGCTGTTAAGTAACCTGCCATTTTTGCATCGTATGGAAACACTGAACACGTTGCGCCCAATTCTGCACCCATGTTTGTGATCGTTGCTTTTCCTGTGCACGAAATTGAATCCGCACCTTCACCAAAATATTCTACGATTTTGTCAGTTCCACCTTTAACAGTTAACATCCCACAAAGTTTTAAAATGACGTCTTTTGCCGAAGCCCAACCATTCATTTTTCCTTTCAAATGAATTCCGATCAGTTGTGGATTTTTCACTTCCCACGGCAGACCCACCATTACATCGCTGGCATCAGATCCGCCAACACCCACGGCACACATCCCTAAACCACCCGCATTTGGTGTGTGAGAATCTGTTCCGATCATTAAACCACCTGGGAATGCATAGTTTTCTAAGATGACTTGGTGAATGATTCCAGCACCTGGTTTCCAAAAACCAATATTATATTTTGAAGCTGTTGAGGCCAAAAATTCAAAGACTTCCTTATTCGACATGTTCGAAGCAGCCATATCTTTTTCTTTGCCTACGTAGGCTTGAATCAAATGATCGCAATGAACTGTCGACGGCACAGCCGCTTCAGATTTTTCAGCCAGCATAAATTGCAACAAAGCCATTTGCGCTGTCGCATCTTGCATCGCTACGCGATCTGGGTGCAGAAGTAGAAAACTTTTTCCACGCTCGATCTCTTGGTTTTGCGGGTCTGCTAAATGTCCGTAGACAATTTTTTCACCCAATGTCATTGGGCGGTTTAATCTTTTTTTAATAATTTCTAAACGCGCACGTGTTGTGGCGTAAACTTTTTTGACCATGTCTGGTGTTGTTTCGATTTGTGCCATTGGCAACTCCTTTGATTAAGCTTTAATTAAGCATGAATAACTAAACAATTTTGAATATCATTATCTTCGGCCAATTCATGTCTTGAAAAAAATGAATACTTGGAATATTATTAAGTCGCGAAAGGAATACAATACTATGGTCGAGGGAATCGAAGCACTTTTAGCCCTAGAACGCACAGGAACTATCAGCGAAGCTGCGGCACAATTACGTTTAACACAATCCGCCGTCACAAAAAGAATCCAAGCCCTGTCTGACGAGGTCCGATTCAAAATTATCGAGCCCGATGGGCGCAGGGTTCGTTTGACCGCCAAAGGCCAAGCCCTGTTAGACAAAGCACGTCCATTAATTTCTGAATTAAAAAATTTGCGACACATTCAGGTTGAAAATGAAATGAATCAATTTTCAATCGGCATATCAGATTCGATTGCCTCATCATGGGGGCCCAGGCTTTTACGATTAGCACAAAAAAAAGAAAAAAATTTAGAATTAAATATTCATGTCCACAGAAGCACATTGGTCGAAGAAAACGTAAAACTGGGCCGTTATCATTTAGGTCTTTGCGTCAGCCCACAGAATGAAAACCAATTGATCACTGAATTAATTTCCGAAGAACCTTTGGTGTTATTACATAATAAATTTGATCCAGAATCTGAATCAAAAAATTTAATTACAATTGAACCAAATTCGGCCACTTGGAAAGTAACAAGTGAGAAAATTTTAAAACATCCCAAATTTAAAAATTTTGATTTTATTTATGTTGAATCATTTTCTGCGATTGTTCAAATGGTCAAGGAAGGCTTCGGTCATGGATTGGTACCGATTGGCGTGGCGTTAACAATGGGGGCCCCGAAAAAATCAGTTCAATTATTGTTGCCGCAAATTAAACGAGAAATTAAATTGATTTCAAGAAAAAATATTTCCCTGCTACCTAGTGTTCAGTCGTTTATTAAATCTTTGAAGGAAACTTCGAAAGAGCTGTTTTAATAACTCCGGATTCTTAAATTAATATAAAACCCGGAGTTTTTTAAAGAACTCCGGGTTTTATATATTGACTAAAATACGGAGTTCTTATACACATATAAATACATGAGTGATTTTAACAGGTCTAATGAAACAAAGATTATCCTTGAACGATTAAAGACTCGTAGGGCATCTTTCTTTTATGTTCGAGGGCGCAGACGTGTCGGCAAATCTTGGGTTTTAAAAAAAATTTCTAAATCTTTACCGAATACGTTCTATTATATGGGGGCTCAGGATCTGACCGAAGCCAACTCTATTATGAATTTCATTAGCGAATGGGAAGCATTCACTCAAGAAATTGATCTTTCTAGATTAAAAGCCTCGGTATTAAACTGGAAAATTGTATTTAACAAAATCACGTCTTATGTTGAAAAAAACAAACGAAATACCGTTCTGATTTTTGATGAAATTCAATGGATCGCCAAAGAAGGCTCAGGTTTTATTGGAAAACTGAAAGAAGCTTGGCTTGAGCTTGAGCAATCAAAAAAAGCGAAAATTATTATTTGCGGATCATCAAATAAATTTTTTCAACAACACACTGGCGGCGAAGAAACAACTCTGCGAGGAATGCGAACTCATTCTGATTTAAATATTCAACCACTTTCAATGAGTCAATGTAAGAAAGAATTTTTTAAAAAATGGAGCTTTGGCGAAATCACATTGGCATACATGATGACTGGCGGAGTCCCTTACTACTTAAACCAAATCGATCCGAACAAATCTTTTGTTACAGCGATCAATGATGCATTTTTTTTGAAAGATACAATTTTTATTGATGAAGTCGACGAAGTTTTGCGACTTGAATTTAATAAGCAAGGCATTAAAACTGTCAAAACTATTTTGGCCGCCATCGGCACATTTGGCGCAAATCAATCGACAATTATTAAAAAAACAAAAATTTCAGATTCAACAGTTTCAGAAGTTTTACTAAAGCTAGATGATTACGACATTATCGAAACTCAGTTTCCTGCGGGCGTCGCACAAAAAGGCAATCGCAACGGAGCAAAATATGTCATCAAAGATTTTTATTTGAATACTTATTTTTCATTAATCGCTTCACTTTCATCAAAAATAAGGAAAAATTCAAACAGTCTTCTTTTCTCAAATGAATATCTCAAAAAATCGTCATCAAATTATATCGAAAACTATACCGGACCAATGTTTGAAAAAATAATTAGATATGTGTTGCATTCAAAATCAATGAAAGAAAATATTTTCAAAAAATTAGACCTTCGTGATGAAAGTTTTGAAGTCACGCAGTATTGGGACACAGACCAACAAATTGATTTAGTTATCAACCATCCTAAAGATCGCACTTCGCGAGCCCTAGAAATAAAATGGATCAATGATACACGCATGGATTTAAATCAAATATTCACTGATCTTGAAGATAAAGACTACCCTGTTCCTAAAAATTTCAGTCGAAAAAATTATCTGGCGATTTCTGCTGAAAAAAATTTAAATAAAAATATACCAGTGATTCTAATTGGAGATTTATTTTAAATTTTTAATCTGGCGATCGACAAATAAACTTTGATGATTAGGGCTCCAGTGATAATAACCCGACGCGAATGTCGTAACAATAAAGCCGAAATAAAATAATTTTAACATGTGACGTGTTCTCGAATTTTCTGCTGTCGGCAACCAATTACGGATTTGAATAAATCTAAAAATTCCAAAAAATAGAAAAAATAAATTTGTTAACACATCTGAAGTATTCGGAACCGGCAACCAGTTTCTTAAATCTGCAAATTAATGATAATGTATATCTTGATATTTAAACGGACCAAACACTGAACACAAAATTAGAACTAAAATTGAAAGCGACAGAATGTTTTCTTTTTTATTTAAAAAACGATTTAACATTCTGCCTGCCAAAAATTATTTTAATTTTTTATTTTGAAAATACAGGTTTTATAATCTGCGATTGTGCATCCAT
>CANBND010000179.1 GCA_947370945.1 Pseudobdellovibrionaceae bacterium
CAATATACAGAACTTCGGCGCTTTCGAATATAATTGATGATCCCAAACCGGCGCCACCCACCCCATAATTAATTGCATTTGCCGTTCCAATCGTAAACGCATTTAAAATTTTATTCAAAAATTTATTTATATTCATTGAACCATAGTCATCAAAAACAGAGAGCGCTACAAAGTCGTTTTTTTTCTCGACTAAAAAAGACATATTATGCGGAGATTTAAAGTCACCTATGCGAGGTGCATGTACTTGTGCATTCATGATCAATTCTTCGGTGGTTTTTAAAATATGTTCAGAGTTATGGTTCATTGCATCGATTTTTAAAAATTGTAAAACGCGATTGACTAAATCAGTACGGTTTTCTTTTGAATGAAATCCGAACATAAGCGAATCGTTACAGTCCATGAAAAGTTTTTGATTAAAAGCTAAAAATTTTATGGGTTCAAAAAAAATTTGATCAGCAGTTTGAATTTTTTCAACCAATGGTATTTTTGAATTTTGCAGAATATGTTTAATGTTACGGTCAAGACACATCTGAATCATCTGTTGCGGTTTAATATTGTCTTCGATCAGAATGCATTCTTCTTTATGATTGGATAAAGCTAAGTCTTTGATCGAACCCACCAGTTTCATCCGGCTTTTGATTCGTTGGTTTTCGTCGGTGATAATTTGCGCTCTGTCGGCGATTGTGAGTTTGTAAATCATATAATCTCGATATGGCAAAGTGTGACATCATCATCTAAGTTTTTTTGCTTGTTATAATCAAATAAAAATTCTGTAACGTTCGTAGAGAAAATATTTAGATGTGTTTTTTGGTTCGCAAATTCAAGAACATTTTTATAAAATGAGCGTTCAGTTAGATTTTTTTGATCAGAATTTTTTAAATCAAAAATGCCATCTGTATATAAAAATAATCGTTGATACGGCAAAAGTTGAATGTGGCATGATTGATAAACCGTATCGCTGGATTGGCCTAAACGAGCGCTGGTTTTTTCGTTCAAAAAGACCAGCTGCGTTTTGTCAATGGGAGTTAAATTTAAATCTAAAATGAATGGCGCCTCGTGTGAAGCATTGATGTATTCCGCCAGATTTGTTTTTTTATTTATACGAATATAAAACGCAGTCATCATGACTTTGTTACGACCGACTTCGCAAAGGGCTTCATTGATTTTTGTCAAAGTATCAACAGCTGATAAATTTAACTTTGCAGTCAACGTAAACGCTGCTTTTATTGCACTGGTCATTAGCGCGGCGGGCACACCATGTCCCGTGGCATCAGCGATGATGACATTTACATTATTTTCATCTTCAGAATGAAACCACCAATCACCACCGCATTCTGTGGCGGGTCTGCAGTAGCCAGCAATCGAACAGTTTGCATATGTTTGATTTGCACTGGGAAATAAATTTTCTTGAACCAACTGAGCCGTTTTCAGTTCATTTTCCATACGTGCTTGTTCAGCTGTTTCGCTGATTAATTTTTTGATTTGTTTAACCATGTGATTAAAATCGTTCGACAGCGATGCGATTTCATCTTTGCCCGTGACGTTGATTTCGGTGTCAAGTTCACCGGCAGTTACTTTTTTCGTCGCTGTGACCAATTGATTTAATTTTTTAGTTAAATAAGTAGCTGATAAAATACCAATTATCACAACCAAACTTAAAATCAAAATAAAGCTCAAAACTGATTTTATGTAAATCGTTTTCATTACAGAGAACGCTTTTTTTTCAGAAACTAAATTCAAAATTTTAAGCTCGGTACCATTGACAGTTGTCATTGAATAGATCCACGATTCGTTGGCGCTTGACAGCAGTTGGCCAGATTGCAAATCAGACCATTTTTTTGTTTTATTTTTAGAAACAAAGTCTGCGAAAAAAATTAAATTCTTTGCCTGACCTGCCAGCGTATTCATATCGGCATCTAAAATAAATGAATACTGTTGGTCTTTGTTCAGATCGTTAACCTCTTTTGCGATTTCAGAATCAAAAGCAATAATTGTGATAATTTTTTCTGGTTCAGATTGATTTAAAATTAGCTGATAGAAAATTTGTTCATAAGAAAAAAATAATTTCTGATCAACTTGTTTAAAATCTTTAATTTTTCCTAGAAAAATTTCATCTAATGCCGGATTTCGAACATAGTCGGGCTGTGTAATTTCTGAAAGCGAAATTAATTTCTGATCTTTCACCTGTGAGATCGAAAAATACTGAATAGCTTTGTGGTCAGGTGTGTTTTCAGAATTTTTGCTTTTTTGTGATAAACTGGCGGCTTGCATTTCGATCGATTCAATTTCGCTTTGCAACTGATGCGACAAAGTTTGTGTTTGTGAAGTGATGACGTCATATACGTATGAAATTTTATCTTTTTTAAATGTACTGGTGATCATATACAATAAAATTGATGATGAAATAAAGACGACAATAAATAATAAAAAAATGATTTTAGTTTTCATCTTAAACATGTTTATATTGTAGAGTTAGGCTTGCATTTTGGCAAACCAGACAAAGGTCTAATGTCTATTTAAAATTCAGAACGTCTTCGGGCCAGTTGTGTTTTGGATAGCGCGCGCGCAGATCTTTACGGACGTCTTTATAGCTGTTTTGCCAGAAATTATTTAAATCATTTGTAATTTGTGCGGGTCTCATGTTTGGCGCCAGTAATTGTATCGTGTAAGGAATTAAATCATTTAAGATTTTTGGCGTGTGATGCCATTGAAAAAAATCTTGTATCTTTGCCGAAATCATTGGCGCCTTGGGATCTGAATAATCAATCTGTACTATTCGACCTGTGGGTAGTTGTACGGAATCTTTGAGTTGCGAAACATAACTTTTCAAATTTTCTGAAATGATATGATCCAGATAAAATATAAAATCAGCAGCTAAGAAGTCTTGAAAATCAATGATGTTTTCAGTCAGTGATTTTGAAAGCTCAATATTGAAGCTGTCCAAAAATAAAAAATCGCTGTCTGGTAAATTTAAAACAGACTGTTTATTTTTCAAAAAATTAAATTTAATCAATAATTTATCATAACTGTCATTTAATCGTAAAAAAGCAGCGGGTGTTTTTAATACAAAAATTTTCCAATTATTTGCAAGTTCTGATTGCGATAATGTTTCAGGGCTGGATTCGGTAAACACAAATTCGCCGAACTTTTGCACTGTGCGTTTCATAAATTTTTGCGTTTCGATTTTGTATTCGATTTTCTCTTCAATTTGCAAGTATTTTTTTAAAATTGAAGTAGCTTGCTCGCGCGTATAGCCGATGCCCAATTGCACCGTTGTTACAGATTGCGATTTTTCAAAACCTGACAGAGCGATCATATAGTCATTAGCGATCCGATCAGATTGTAGCGCTGAGGTTTCAGAAAACTCAACACCGCGGCCACTGGCAGACAAACCATTACCATTGATTTTTTTTAAACAAATTCGTTCTGGAAAATATCTAGAAAAAATTTCAAGCAATGCAGTTTCAAAATCCAACGAAGCGTCGGCTTTGAACAAACGTGCCATTTTTTTTAATTGAGCTTCGATTTTTTTTTCAGTCTCGGTCAAAGGTAATGCAAATAAATAATCTAGATCCGTATTGAGATCATAGGGGTTCCATTTGACACGCTTTGAAATATCAATTGTTTCAAGTTTTGAAAAAAACTGGCAGGCCTGATTTTGTAATCCTACACAACATAATTCATAAAATAAAATCGCATTCATCAAATCCAGAGGTATTTTTGATATTAATTTTCCGCGATCAGTAATGGTAAAATCTGCTTTGATTAGATTCCATCGTAACAATTTTTTGATTGCGACATCAATTTTTTGTGAATCGGGTTGATCCAGCCAGCTGAAATTTATAAAATCGGTTGCGCCCAATTCGCTCAGCAACAAAAGTTCTTCGATCAGATCAGATTCTAAAATTTCGGGTCGTTTTTGCTCGGGCAGTGATCTGTCGTCAATTTCATGCCACAGCTTATAACAAATACCTTCGCCAGTTCGCGCGGCGCGCCCGGCGCGTTGAATGGCTGAAAATTTTGAAATACGAACGACGTCCAATTTTGAAAAGCCCATTTTTTTTTCACGAACGACGATTTTTTCAAGACCAGAATCAATCACACAATCTAAATTTGGCAAGGTGAGAGATGATTCGGCAACATTAGTGGCCAATATAATTCTGCGTTCAGAATGAGTTTTATTGAGTATTCGTTTTTGTTCGATCAGGGTTAATCCGCCATATACAAATTCGATCTGTGTATTTGGAAAAACAGTTTTCAAAATATTCTGTGCTTTTAATATTTCACGAAATCCGGGTAAAAAAATCAAAATATCTTTTTTTGAATTCTTAAAGGCCAAAAGCGTCATCAATTTCAAATTTTCATAAAATTTCGAATCACAAATCAGATGTTGTGGATTTTTTTGATAAACAATTTTTAAATCAAATGGTTTTTGATTGATTTCAACCAAATGATGTTCGCTAAAATATCTTTTCAATTTTTCGGTATTTAATGTCGCTGACATAATAACGATTTGCAGATCGTTATTTAATATTTTTCGTTCAAAGCTAAGTCCTAAAATTAAATCAATATTCGACGAACGTTCGTGAAATTCATCCAATAAAATATAGCCAACATTGTTCCAAAAGTTTTGATCTTGAACTTTTTTTATGAAAAGACCTTCGGTCATAAAAATTAATTGAGTATCCGGACTGCAATTTGAATCAAAACGCACTTGATATCCAACATCAACACCGAACTGCCAATTGTTTTCAGTCGCAATTCGGTCACAGGCGGCCACTGC
>CANBND010000180.1 GCA_947370945.1 Pseudobdellovibrionaceae bacterium
CATCTTTCAAAAGACGCAGGATTTGACGCCTATAATCCGGAATTATTTTCAGCCGCCGCTGCAGAGGCTATTCAAAAAACCGGAGCTACAATTATTCTGGCTTCAGCAAGTGCCTTGGGTAAAGATTTATTTCCGCGTGTTGCTGCAAAATTATCATGTGGTGTTGTTTCTGATGGCGTTGAAATCACAATTGTTGGTGATGATGTTAGGGTTAAAAAGCCGCTTTATTCAGGCAAATGTTTTGCAACCGCAGCGTTTGAAAATTCTAGCTTTAAAATTGTGTTGATGCGAGCAAATCAGTTGCCCATCGTGGCTGCTGATACAACAAAAACTGCAAATATCACTGAACACAATTTTACAAAACCAAATTTAAAAACATTGATCAAAGAAATCGTCAAAGGCACATCTGAAAAATTAGATTTAACAGAAGCAAATATTATTATTTCTGGCGGTCGCGGCTTAAAAGAAGCTGGCAATTTTAAAATGTTACATGATCTGGCGGATGTTTTAGGCGCTACTGTTGGCGCTACTCGTGCGGTTGTTGATGCCGGTTGGGTGGGGCACTCGATGCAAGTCGGTCAAACCGGAAAAACAGTAGCTCCTTCATTGTATATTGCGGTTGGTTTGTCGGGCGCAATTCAGCATTTGGCCGGCATGAGCTGATCAAAAGTTATTGTTGCAATCAACAGCGATGCAAATGCTCCGATTTTTCAAAAAGCAACTTACGGAATCGTGGGTGATGCATTTGAAATTATTCCGAAGTTGACTGAAGAATTTAAAAAAGCGCTTCACGGTTAAAGAAAAATTTGACTGCATTTGTGAATAAATTTCGTGGAATTATTTTAGGTTTTTTAATCTGGGTTATTTACAAAATACTTTCTTCGACATGGAGAATTTCTGTTTTTGAGCATCCAGAAATGAAGGCTTGTGTTTCTGAAAAAAAATCTTTTGTATTGGCGCATTTTCACGGCGACGAATTGGTTTTGTTATCGCAAATTAGAAAATATCGAACGGCAACGATCACATCAAGCAGCAAAGATGGCGAACTGATGAATACGGCAGTTCGTTTAATGGGCGGCAAAACTTCGCGCGGATCGTCCACGCGTGGTGGCGTTTCTGCATTGAAGGGCTTGATTCAACTTTGTAAATTGGGTCACAGTTGCAGTTTTGCGGTCGACGGGCCAAAGGGTCCAATTTTTGAAGTGAAGCCTGGTGTTTTTGAAACAGCCAGATTAATTAAAGCCCCCATTTTTTTTGGCGGCGTAGCTGTCGATCGTGCATGGCATTTTCCGAAATCATGGAATAAAACTTTTTTACCAAAACCATTTTCAAAAGTTCAAATTTGTTGGCAAGGCCCAGCTTTGGTGATTGATAAATCGATCGACCCCAGAGATCCTGATTTAGCAAAAGCTCTGCAAAATCAGCTTTTTGATGCGCGCAGACAATCGGCCAATTTAATTGCGGCCAAGCACGCGCAGACTTAGCATAGTACATAGCTAACATATACATAGAAAAATATACAGAAACACACGGAGAAACAGCATGAAACGGATTTTATTAGTTTGTTTTTTATTCATCAGTTCATTTTCTTTCGCACAAAAAGATTCTGACGTTGTGGCAACAGTTGGGTCAAAAAAAATTACACTTGGTGAATTCAATAAAAAATACAAAGACATAACGTCTCAGGTTTTATCAAATGCTCCCAGTAAAAAAGTTTTCTTAGAAGACCTTGTTCGCTACGAAATGGGTTTGCAAGAAGCTAAAAAACGCGGTCTTGAAAAAGATGCCCTTGTGCAAGATCAAATGAATCAGGCGATGTATAGGGGTTTACTTGAAAAAGAATTGGGTCAAAAAGTTCAAGAGGCCAAAGTTTCTGACGAAGAAATGAAAGCTTGGTATTCTAAAAATCCACAAATTCGCGTTTCAACAATTTTAATTGAAGTTAAACCGGGCGCCACTGAAGCTCAGCGCGAAGAGGCAAAAAAGCGTGCAAATGAAATTTTAGCCGAAGTTAAATCATCAAAGCGTCCGTTTGAAGAACTTGTGCGTTTATATTCTGACGACACAACAACAAAAAATTTGGGCGGCGATGTCGGTTGGCAATCGCGCATTACTTTGAATGGTGCTTATTATGAAGCTGCAAACAAATTAAAATTAAACGAAGTCACATCAAATCTTGTTGAGGTTGCTTTCGGTTTTCATATTATTAAATTAACTGGCAAAAGAACCTATGAAGAGGCACCAAAGCGTGAAATACGCATGGCTGTTTTTGATGAAAAACGCCGTGTTTTATTTGATACATTTTTTACTGGCTTAAAAAAGAATTACCCTGTCAATGTTAACTCGAAACTGGTTGAATAATTTATTTAAGAAATATGACTTTAAAAAAAGCCTCGCAACAGCGGGGCTTTTTTGCTTTGTTGTTTTCATTGCGACCGGCTGCGATTTATTTTCAAAACGAATATTTTCAAAAACAGTCGTGCAAATTCAAGATCAAAAAATGACTCTACAAAGTTTTTCACAAAAATTAGCCCAAAAATTAAAAAATTTAGATCCGCTGTCTGCGAAAGATCCCGCCGTTGTTAAGAAATTCAAAGACCGCATTATTTCTGATTTTATTTTAGACAGTCTTGTAGACATCTGGTTTTCAGAATCAAAACTGACAGTTGATGAAAAAAATTTCGACGAACAGGTCTCCTCCGTTTCAAAAAAATACCCATCAGATTCTGCCTTTAGAACATCTTTGGCTGAAGAAGATCTGTCTTATGATGCTTGGGTTGGCGGTTTGCGATTGGCCTATAAGCGTCAGCTGTTGTTTAAAGAATTGCAAAAAAAAATTGATCCTATTTCTGAAGCGGATATTAAAAGTTATTACGAATCAAATAAAAATAAATATTTTCAAAAAGAATCCATCTTGGTTAAAAGTATTTTAATTTCTGACGAGGGTCAGGCTGATGTTATAAAAAAGTTATCTAAAAAAACGGCCTTCGAAAAATTAATCCAAGATTATTCCGTTGAAAACCCCAAGCCGCAAGACGGTATTTTTGGTTGGATCGAACGCGATGCAGTCGCTGACTTAGATGTTTTATTTACAAATAAAAGGGCCGAGTTGATTGGACCACTTAAAGTTGGTGAGGGTTTTCGACTATTTAAGGTCGCACAGCGAAAGCCTGCTCGACAGCGCACCTTAGAAGACGTTTCTGCTCAAATTAAAAACGAGATTTTTTCATTACGCGAGACCGCTCGATTTTCAGCTTGGCTGGACGAGCAAATCAAGAGATATACTGTTTATAAAAATACCGTAGCCATCGAGGCTATTTCCGTTGAAACACGCGAGGACTAATTTATGAAATCATTTTTGGCTTTAATTTTTTTATTTGTAATGCCGTTAACCAATCTATTTGCAAAAGAAACTGTCGATAAAATTATCGCAATTGTAAATTCTGAACCTGTTTTACAATCCGAATTATCTGCGATGCCCACCAGATCAAAAAAAGAGGGTGGTCTTGACGAAGCTCTATTGCTGGATGAAAAAAAAGAAGCTCTAAAATCGGACTCGAAAGCACAGCTTGATTATTTAATTCGTGAAAAGCTCGTTGAATCAGAAATTAAAAAATTAAACCTGACCCTATCCGATGACCGTATTGATACTGAAATGCAAACAATGGCTAAGCGCAATCAAATGACAAAGGCGCAGCTTGAGTCATCCATCAAAAAACAGGGCAGCACTGTTTCTGAATACCGTACATTTTTAAAGGCCAAGCTTGAACGACAGTCGTTTTTTGAAGCCGAAGTTATTTCTAAACTTCGCATCACTGACGAAGATGCTTTCAGTGAATTTCGAGCGCAATTTCCAAAATATAAACCCGTTGTGAATGAATTTTCTGTGGCACAAATTTATTTTAATCCCAAAAAAGGTACGGCGAAAGAAGCTCTTGCTCGAGCGGAATCTGTTCTTGGCAAGCTATCAGCCGGCGAATCTTTTGAATCGCTCGCAAATAAATTCAACGAAGATCCACGCGCCAACAAAGACGGTGTTTTGGGCAATTTTAAATCTGGTGAATTTGTGCCTGAGCTTGAAAATGCCGTTGCTTCATTAGATAAAAATCAATCGTCAAAAATTATTCAATCAAAAATTGGTTTTCATATTATCAAAGTTCTTGATAAAAAGGTGACTCAAGACCCACAATTTTTAAGAATCAAAGAACAAATCAAAGCCTCGCTGGTTGAAAAAAATTTCAAGCGCCAATTAAAAAATTGGTTTGAATCAAAAAAACAAGATGCCTACATCAAAATCAATTAAAAAAAATTTAGGCTATAAAAAAATTGCGCTGACGACCGGAGATGTTGATGGCGTAGGCCTTGAGATCGCAGCGACTGCATTGGCGCAAATTGGCCCACAAAAAAATTGTGCGTTTTTTTTGTTTCGCAATTTTAACCTAAACAAAAACCAAGATCGTCTTTTAAAAAAATTGGATTCAAAATTTGGACGAATAACTTTTTACAGCATTGAATCCGCTTTGATTTTTTTTGATATTTTACAAAAAACAAAGTCTTTAGATTCAGGTTTCATTTTTGATCTTGCATTAAAAACTGCGCCTGCCGAATGGGTCATTGCGTGCACGCATCTTTGCAAAAATAAATTATTCGATTCTTTAGTGACGGGTCCGATTTCGAAAACTGGAATTCAAAAATCTGGATATCCCTTCGTTGGACATACTGGAATTTTTCGCGATATTTTTCCGAAAAATAATTTATTTATGGGTTTTGTGGGTCGTGATTT
>CANBND010000181.1 GCA_947370945.1 Pseudobdellovibrionaceae bacterium
CATGTGCTTAAATATAAAGAGTAAATTATAAGTTGAATTTAAAATTAAAAAGGATGGACCCTTTTAAAAATTTTTCAAGGATGAGGAAAATTATGAAAAAAATAGTACTAGTGTTGGCTTTGTTTGGATTCGCTTTTCAAACAACATCGTGCAAATCAAAAAAAGCACAAGATGATACTCAAATTGTTGAAAACGCTGACGTTGAAAAAATTGAAGCCGAAGATGCTGCGATGGTCGCAAAAACTGACCCCTCAACAAATGTTGGGCCCGTTGATGATTCACTACAAGCAGCGCTGGGCGAAACTTCGACTCAAGCAGCAACAGATCCCGCGCTAACAACAACGGATGCCGCTGTTACAGAAACAGCAATAACGACGAATGCTGAAATCGCCGCGGCTCCAACGCTTGATGAAACCAGTTTAAATAATGCACCGGCACCAGAAATTGCCGCAGCACCTGTTGATGCAGCAATAAACACTGCAACCGCAGACGCTACGGCTATCACAGAAACTCCGGTGACAGAGCCTGCTGCCGAAGTCGCCGCCGCTTCTGTTGAATCAACGGCTTCTGCAATAACAGAAACTCCGACTGTAACGGCTTCAGAAACTTCTGTTATTAAAACGGCTAAAGTTTCAGGTTCGGGTTCACTTAAAAAAATTACTGAAGCAATTCCATATCAACACGGTGAAGGCTGGGTAAATACAGTTTATATCGCACGCCCGAAAGAAAAATTAAAAGACATCAGTCAAAAAATTTACGGCATGGATAAAACAAAAGAACTTAAAAAAATTAATTCTTTCTTGGCGGCTCGCTCACCAAATGGTGGCGATAAAATTTATTACATTTCTCCAAATCGCCCAGCTGATTCGATGAAAACATTATCTTTCTACGAAGACACTGGCATGATTGCAGAAACATACATCGCTAAAAAAGGCGATAACTTAAAAAAGATTTCAAAAAACTTATTGGGCTACGAAAATGCGTATAAAGAAGTTTGGTCAACAAACCCTGTTGTTTCAAAAGCCGGTCTTGATGAAGGCGAAACTTTGCGTTACTGGAAATCAAGTTCAGCTGTTGTTCCGACGATGGCCGCAAATACTGAAATGCCAAAAGGCGGCGCTCAGGTGATTGAATCAACTAGTCAATTGCCAAGCCAACCGATTGCAAAAAACGATATGCAAAATGCGGCTCCTCCGGCGCAACCACAAGCTGAACTTCCGCCGCCGCCACCAGCACCGGATATGCAAGCTCCTCCAGTTGATCAGTTAGCACAAAATGCAACCCCACCACCTGCGCAAACAGAACTTCCACCGCCGCCACCAGCACCGGATATGGGTGCAGAATCAGCGGCCGTTGCAGCACCACAAGCTGAACTTCCGCCGCCACCACCGCCCGCAGAAGTTGCTGCAGCTCCAGTTGCACCAAAGAAAAAAGTTGTCTCTCCAAACATGGAAGAAGAACAAGCCGGCGAAGGCATGAGTTCAGACACAACGATGATGCTGGGCGGAGCCGTTGTATTATGTGGATTGTTGGCATTTGCTTTAATTCGCAGAAACAAAAAGAAAAAAGAAGTTGAAATGGCTTCGATGTCTGAAACAAACGTAGGAACATAGTTTACAATTAAAAATAAAAAAGCCGGTTCAAAAAACCGGCTTTTTTATTTGTAAAATTTAAAATCTAATTTCTGACCTTAAGACGCTTTTTTTAAAATACCGTCCAAAATACCGCCTAAAATTTCACGATGACCCATCCGTTTGGTTTCAACGTAATAAATAAGATCGTCAACAATCTGCACGTCGCGATTGTTTTGCGGCATAAAACGAAGTCCCGCGCCTAAAGAATTTTTCCAAACTATTTGTGCGGTAATTTTTCTTTCGCGCTGAGCAACGATGAAAGTTAAATTAATTTTTTCATCGACGCGCAAATCATGTTCCGAAATTTCTAAAAATGCGCCAGATAAACTGATGTTTTTTAAATTTCCCATTGCGTCTATTCGTGCATAGCTTCGCCGAAACGAAACGCTCAAATGTAACGGTGTTCTAGGTGCTGGTGATAAATGTGTTTCCAATTGGTTACTCCTTTTGGGGTTCTAATGACGTATCGGCAGTTATGCTGCAAAAGTTTAATACGTGTCAAAAAATACACTAAGTATTCGTTTATATTGACTATTTTCGATTATTCGCTTGGATTCATATTTCAATTGACAACAAATTGACCCAGCGCCATATTGAACAGGTATCTTGCGCCCTTCGCGGGACCGATCAAAAAATACAAATCAAACTCAAACTAACGAAACCCCAAATAACCCTATTTTTTATTTAAAAAATCCAAAAAATCATAACAGGAGTCTCTCACTTGGCAAAAAAAGAAGTTGTTGTTGAACCAACAAAAAAACGCGTAAAAAAAACCACTGCACCTGAAAATACATCTGAAGCTTCGAAACCCGAAGCACAAGTTAAAACAGAATCCGCTGCGCCAACACCAACACAAACACAACAACCCAACGCAGAACCCGCAAAGACGAACGAAGCTGCTCCGCCTGTCGCAGCAACTCAACCTGTCGCATCAAATGCAACACAGCAAGCGTCGACACAGCAACAATCAACACCAAGACCTGTGCACCAACACAATAATCAGAACCAACAAAATTCTGATCAACCACGCAAACAATATCGCAATTTCGGCGCACAAAATAACAGTGGTGGTGGCGGTCACAACAATAATCAAAACCGTAACAACAATAATCACAGACAAAATAATAATAACAATAATCAAAACCGTTATAACAATAATCAACGAAATGATTTTCGCGATCGAAATCGCGAAGAGAATGATCAACAACAACAACCGCCAATTCAGCAACATCAAGCAGAATCTGATATCGACTTAGCAGATATTAATTTATCCGAAGAAGAAAAAAGCTGGCTGAATTCAAAAGATTTAAAATCAAAAAACATCCAAGTTTTAACAGATCTTGCGGCAAAATTAAAAATCGAAAATGCGGCCGGTATGCGCCGACAAGACATGGTGTTTGAAATTTTAAAACGCGGCGCCAAACTGGGCGATATTTTTGGCTCGGGCGTTCTTGAGATTTTACCAGATGGTTACGGATTTTTACGTTCGCCAGATTACAATTATTTACCAGGCCCTGATGATATTTATGTTTCGCCATCACAAATGCGCAAATTTGGTTTGCGCACAGGTGATTTCGTCACAGGAACTGTTCGTATCCCCAAAGAAGGCGAACGTTATTTTGCTTTAATTAAAGTTGATTCTTTAAATTACGATTCACCAGAATCCAGCAAAGATAAAATTTTATTTGATAACTTAACACCGCTTTATCCGAATAAAATATTAAAGCTTGAAAATAATCCGTCTGAAATGACAACGCGAATTGCAGACTTAATGTCTCCGATTGGCAAAGGTCAGCGCGGTCTTATCGTTGCTCCGCCAAAAACAGGTAAAACTGTTTTATTGCAAAATATTGCAAATGCAATTTCAACAAATCACCCCGAAGTAAAATTAATTGTTTTATTAATTGATGAACGCCCCGAAGAAGTCACAGACATGCAACGTACCGTAAAGGGTGAAGTTGTCAGCTCAACGTTCGATGAACCACCAACTCGTCACGTTCAAATCGCAGAAATGGTTTTAGAAAAAGCAAAGCGCTTGGTTGAGCACAAACACGACGTTGTTATTTTATTAGATTCTATCACGCGCCTTGCGCGCGCGTACAACACCGTTGTTCCGCCGTCAGGTAAAATTTTATCGGGCGGTGTGGATTCAAATGCCCTTCATAAACCGAAACGTTTTTTCGGTGCCGCTCGAAATATCGAAGAGGGTGGGTCATTAACAATTATAGCGACAGCCTTAATTGATACGGGTTCACGTATGGATGAAGTTATTTTTGAAGAATTCAAAGGAACTGGAAATTCAGAAATTCAATTGGACCGAAAACTTATGGAAAAACGAATTTTCCCTTGTATGGATATTAATAAATCTGGAACCCGCAAAGAAGATTTATTAATTGATAAAGGCGATTTAAGTCGTTTGTGGATTTTAAGAAAAGTTTTAGCACCAATGAACGTTGTTGATGCGATGGAATTTTTAATGGATAAGCTTGAGCGCACGAAAACTAACGCTGAATTTTTAAAGAGCATGAATGGCTAACGATCAATTTCAAGAAGACAGAAAAATGAATGCCTCGGCCACCAAAAAAGCGATCATCGCCTTGGTGGTTGGCGCAATATTAACTTCAGTGCTGTTTTATTTCTTTAGAAAAAAAACAATCGATTTACCGAATGGCTTAACTTCGCAAGAATCATTTCAGGGCGCTGCTGAAATTTCATCCGCCGTTCAGCTGACATGCCAAGAATCCGCAAAAAAAATATTCGAAGAAAAAAACTGCGCCGACAAAGAGGCCGAGTTTTTAAAAAATGCAGCAAACTGTTTAAATGTTTACTACACAGCAGAGTCCGATAAAGAATCCGCCGGGTCAGAGGGTAATTATGGCGACTTATCATTGGCGATTGCAGATTGTTATTCAAAGATTGATGCCAGCAATTCCAAAGCCGCTGAATTTTTAAAAAAAACCAATGATATGTTTGATTGGGATGTTTATATGGGTCCGATTACATGCGATTCAAAATCTGTTTTAGCTGCGCACATTGAAAATTATACGGAAACCAGAAATTTCAAATGTTTAAAAATAGCAGATTTAAAAAGTTTGCTGACTGACTTAAAAAATAAAAAATTT
>CANBND010000182.1 GCA_947370945.1 Pseudobdellovibrionaceae bacterium
CTGGACGGAACATCTGCATTACAAATTTCAAATACTGCGGGCACGTACACTATCGAAGTCATGGCCCGATCAAACCAAAATATGACCGTCACATCTGGCAAACCTGTTTTTAAATCTTATATCGCCGTCAAAGAAGATATTTATTCAAATACAGTTTATAAAATTTCTTCAACAATCACATCAACCGGCTCAGGCAGTTTCGCAACAACATTAACAGCGACTGCACTTGAAGCTGTTTCGGCAAAAATTGAAGGCGGCGCTTTTAATATTTATAACGATATTATTACGACCTATGATTATTTCGCTGGTCAGTCTGATGCGACATTAGATTTCACGTGTTTGAATCCTAAATTAGATGTTTTTTGGAAGGCCGGATTTAACCCCGCTAAATATTTATATCCGACACAAGATGAAGCCAGCCTTGGAACATTATCGTTTTATTTACGTGGAGATAATGAATTATATATTAATGGCGGAGTCGTCGGCAACGTGACATCCGAAGACACCGATCACTTTGATGATGCCGTTATCATTCACGAAACAGGCCACCATGTCGAAGACGCCTGCGGCACAATGGATTCACCCGGAGGCAATCACAGCGGCCGATACAGAATTGATCCACGCCTTGCTTGGTCCGAAGGCTGGGGCGATTTCATGGGTGCAAATATTATCAGAAATAAATTATCAGATATATCACCAGTCACAACTGGCACATTACCAAATTCGGAATGGCTTTTTTATTACGATTCACAAGGTTACAACGATGGCGTGAATTTAACCGGCTATGAATATTTACGAATTAATTTAGCTCGCCCCGGAAATTTAACCAGCGAAACATTACATACACAAGGCGGCACTGGATCCGTCGCGTTTGATCAAACAGATCGAGTCAGTTTTCCCGGCGAAGGCCACACGCGCGAAATGTCTGTCGCGCGCGGATTATTCAAAGGAACAAATACTTGTACTGCACCACTTGCCAATTGTACGAATACAAATTTTTTTCCTGACTACTGGAAAGCCCTTGAAAGCAGATCCGCAGGTCTTGGTATGGGTAAATCCATTTATCCATATCGCAGCTCAATTCGTTTCATCAGTCGATTAAAAGCTGTTCAATCCGGAACATTAAACGCTTCATTAAATACTTTATTTTCAACAGATGAAGCGCTTCAACCCGATGACAGTGCTGATTACACAGTGACTGGCTATAAAATCTGGGCGCCGATCGGAATTAATTTAATCCCTTCTGGAGGTTCTTGTAATTTAAAAATTCAACCAGCGGCAACTAGCGTAACTAACGGCCTCAGTGACCAGCGCTATGCCAATCAATTTTACACAATTGATTTATCCTTATTACCCGGAGTCACAACAATAAATATTTCGGCAGCACCCGGAAATGCGAAAGTCCAATTATTACAAGAAGGCTATCAATTTAACGAAGGCACGTTATCTGCCAGCGCAGTTTCTTTGTCTGGCTTAAGTTCTGCTTCAAAATATTTACTGAATATTCGCCTCAATTCTGGCACTGAAACAATTTATACATTAACAGATCAGACAGGAGGCTTTCTATGCCCAGCAAGTTCATTGTAAAATCATTTTTAATTTCTGCATTTGGTATTGGTGTTGGATATAGTGCAATGAACTTTGCACAAAACTATGATCGTTCAGAAAACTTTGAAAGAACTATCGCTTCTTCGCCAATTTTAAAATTAGGAGCCGATCAAATTTCACGCGATTATTATGATATTCAAATCAAGAATGAATTTGTGGCTGAAAAAAAATCTGAAACTTCAATTATTAAAGTTGTTATCATTGCAAAAAAAGATTTACCCGCTGGCTTGCAATACAAATGGCAATTACACAAAGATATGATCTCGACTGATATTTTAACAGGACAAATCGATGCATTAACTGCAGGAACAAAACAAGAATTTTCATTGCGCGTTGTTGGTTTTTCAAAAGAATTTAATTCGCATGTTAATTTTTTAGTCTTTGGCCAAATTGGCGACCACAATTTACGTCGATCAGTCATTACCTCATCTCGACCTGAAGATTCATTCGAATACATTGTCGAACAAGCAGCTTTGAGCGAACAAAAAACCGGTAAAGTTCAAAAATTAAGTAATGGCAAATCAGTCCGCAAAAAATTTGATCTGGATAAAGTCGTCAAATAATTTTTTGTCAGCAAAAAATTTATAACGGAATAACTTCGACAGCTGGATCAAATTCATCTTTTAAGATTCCTTCGATGGCCATCAATGTGCCCGTCGTTGAACTTGGGCAAGTGCCACAAGCACCTTGATAAGATACATAAACTTTGTTGTCTTCAAATTTAATGACATCAATATCACCACCATCACCTTGCAGGCCTGGGCGAATTGTGCGATCTAAAATTTCTTCGATTTTTTGAAGATCGGGAGATAAATTTTGGCGAGCCATTTTTTTCTCGTCAATCACTGTTTGATTAGGATTATGTACAGCCATTCGTGTTTGAATCACAGCACACACAGCTGTTTTTATTTCTTCGGGGTCCATGTCAAATTGATGAGTCACCGTAATGACGTTTTGAAAATAATGGACTTGTCTGACGCCAGCGACTTCGAACAATGATTTTGCTAAATTATTATGAGCTGCTTCTTCGATATTAGAATACGAAGCCTTGCCATCAACCAGCACCGGACGATCTAAAACAAATTTCCATGCGTTTGGGTTCGGCGTAGCCTGTACACGTATCAGAACGTCTTGCGAATTTTGGTGGTTTGAGTTTTGGTTTGTATTCATAACAACATCCTTTTGGCCTTTTCTACGCCAAGAATTAATTTTTCGATATCAGTGATTGAATTGTAAATTGAAAAAGATGCGCGCACTGTGCCCGTCATATTAAATTTTTTAAGTAATGGCTGCGTGCAATGATGACCCACACGAACTGCAATCCCCATTTGATCTAAAATTTGACCCACATCAGAGTGATGTGCGCCCTTCAGATTAAAACTAATGATTGCCGCTTTGTTTTGAGCCGTTCCAAAATATTGAACCTCAGAAATTGCAGATAATTTTTCAGTCGCAATTTTTAAAAGCTGTTGCTCATGCGAAAACACATTATGAATTCCTAAAGAATTAAAAAATTGAATCGCCGAATCTGTTCCCACAGCACCTTCAACATGCGGAGTACCTGCTTCGAATTTAAAAGGCAATGTGTTGTAGGTTGTTTTTTCAAAATCCACAGTCGAAATCATTGCCCCGCCGTATTGATAAGGCGGCATTTGATGCAATAAATCTTTTTTTCCGTACAGCACGCCAAAACCAAACGGACCAAATAATTTGTGCGCAGAGAAAACCAAAAAATCAACATCAAGCACTTGCACATCAATTTTTTTCTGCGAAATCAATTGCGCAGCATCAATCAATGTTTTTGCTCCGACTGATTTCGCTTTAGAAATTATTTTTTCAATCGGCAGAAATGTTCCTAAAATATTTGAACATCCTGAAAAGGCCACAAGTTTTGTTTTTTCGGAAATTATTTGCTCAATTGAGTCTTCATCGATCGAACCATCTGCTAATACAGAAATATATTTTAATTTCAAATTTTTCTTCAAACATAAATTCTGCCACGGGATTAAATTAGCATGGTGCTCAAGCTCGGTAATGACAATTTCATCACCTGCTCTAAAAAAATGTTCGGCAAAACTGGTTGCGACTAAATTAATGCCCTCAGTTGTGCCTTTGGTAAAAATAATTTCTTCGTCACTGCTGGCGTTGATTAGTTTTTGAATTTGAATTCTTGCTGCCTCGAATGATCTGGTGGCTTGATCGCTCAGATGATGGGCTCCGCGGTGAACGTTTGATGACTCCATGGCATAAAATTTCTGTATGCGGTCAACTACCACGTCAGGCTTCAACGTTGTCGCAGCACTATCCAGATAAACCAAATCATGACCATTTATTTTTTGATCAAATGCTTTGAATTGTTTACGGACGGCATCAACATTATACATTGGGAATCATGCTTTCTAATTTTTCATTCAAATTTTTGAAAATCCAATTTTGCATGATCGGATTTTCAAATTTGTAAACAAGCTCTAAAGCATAACCAAAAGCCAACATACGAACGGCTTGCGTCTGGTTAATTCCACGACTTAAAAAATAAAAAATTTCATCCGTATTTAATTGCCCCATCGTCGAACCATGACCAGCTTTGACATCATCAGCATAAATTTCAAGTTGCGGAACACTGTCTGCATGAGCCGTTCTGGTTAATAATAAATTATTATTCAACTGTTCAGAATTTGCTTTTTGCGCATCGGGCTCGATACGCACACGGCCACGAAAAACACTGTGCGATTCATCTGTCAGCACGGATTTGTAATGCTGCACCGATTGATTCGCGCCTTTTTGATGATGAATATAAGTGTAATGATCGGCGTGTTGATCTTTCGCTAACGCCGTCAAACCATAAACACCTGCATTCGCATTTTCACCAACAAAAGATGTTTCCAGATAATGTCTGGATAATTTTCCACCCAAGGCCAGATCAAGGGACAACAATTGAGCGTCCGATTGCAATTCAAATTGTGTTCTTGAGAAATGAAAATCATTGTTATTTTCATTTTGCAATTGCACAAATTGCAGATTTGAATTTTGAGCCAGATTTATTTTTGTCGAAATATTGATTGCGTTCGATTTTTGTAATGAACCAAGCAATGAGCT
>CANBND010000183.1 GCA_947370945.1 Pseudobdellovibrionaceae bacterium
ATCGCTGCAAACGCTGAAACCGTCAAACGTATAAAATCAATCGCGTTTGATAAGGGTAAGGTCGAAAAGATTTATATTGCCGCAGGAATGGCATCTGTACTGACTTTTCCTTGCTCGATAGATGAAGCCTTCTCAGGAAATGAATCACAAATTACAATTAGAACAAGTCCAACAACAAAAAAACAATTAACAGTCTTAATGTCACAAACCGCATCGATGCCCACAAATCTTTTTGTCAGATGCGGACAGAAAAAAGACCCAATGGTTTTCGACATCGTTCCTAGTCGAAATAAACACCAAGATTATGTAAAGATTAGATCAAGCTTTGGCGGAGCAGATTATGAGGATTCAGGGAGTATACTTGTAAATTCATCTGAAAAACCAAATCCTGAGCCTGTGATTAAAAAGAAATCAAGGTACAAAGTTATTGAAATAGAGCCTGAAAAAGAAGTCACAAAAGAAGAATCAAATTCTGCGATTCAAAAGCTTAGAAATAAGAAAACAAAAAAAATTATAGAAGTCGATTCGGAGTCTGAAAAAAGAGATGAATTAAAAAAAGAATTAAAAAAAGAAGTTGAAGGTAAAAAGTGAGAGCAAAATTAATTTTTATGGCTTGCTTTATAGCTACTGCTTTAAGCTTCGCCAAAGAGGAAGTTTTATTTGAATTTGACGAATCAAAACCGAAAATTGAAACACAAAAGGTTGATTCAGTTAAAACTGTAAATCAGGAAACTAAAAAACCGTCAAAAAAGAAAAAAATAAATAATGATAATAACGAATCTGGTAGTAATCTCCCAGATTACTACACAAATCGAGATCTTAAAAAATTATCAAAGCTTGAAATAAAAATTGAGCAACCTAAAGAATCAAAAAATCTTTTAAATACGGTTTCAATCGGTGACAGCTTTGAAGCGGTCATCGAACACTGGGTGATTGCTTTTCCAGATGAAAAAGCGCCTGTCATAGCGCGGATTACGTCCGGAGCCTTGAAAGGCGCAAAAGTTCTTGGAGAATCCACTTTAGAAAAAAATTCAAAAAAGATAAATATCACCTTTAAATACATTTCAAAAAATGGTCAGACCTATGAAACCAGTGCAAAAGGAATCACTGAAATTGGCTCACAAGGTTTTGATGGTGAATACCATTCAAACGAAGTAGGGCTTTTTAGTGGTGCATTTATTTCAGCCTTTGTAGGCGCATTCTTTTCTGCACAGGTTCCACAAACACAAACTCCTTTTGGAACAATACAAAAAGACACATCCATTGATTCAGCATTTAAAAGCGGAATCGCCGGCGGCGCAATGGAGACGGCCGACATGTTTAAAGAAAAGTTAAAAAAAATACCTGAATTTTCTGAACTCAAAGGTCCTATCAAGATGAAGATATTAATAACAGACGATGTGAAGGAGAAATAATTATGAACGTAAAACTCAATGAAAAAAATGGGTTACTGATCACTAAAATGATCGAAAAACTTGAAGGTGTATCGGCGACGGACGTTGTTAACGCAGCCGTTGAATCAATCAGTGAAGCAAAGCTTCAAAAAATTGCATCTAGCCTTGAAGATAATGAAAGTTTAATCAAGGCTATACAGAAAGATCCAAATTTAAAAGCCGAGCTAAAAGCGTTAATAGAAAAAAATAAAATAAAGAAATAATGATCGAACTTACAGAGCGCGATAAATTGATATTTGAGAAAATGGCAATGCGTGGATGGGTATCATCCACTTATTTGTCGCGTTATTTTCCGAGCCGTGAAGCAATGCAGGTTCGGATTCATAAATTAGCACATGAAAATTTAGTTCAAAGCATTTCATTTAAAGACTTAATCAAAGAATCAAATTTTAACACACTTACGATGCAGCTTTCAAAATACTTATCCTATAAAAATCATTTTTATAGAATAAGTGATTTGTGTTATAAAACATTGGGAATCACGGATCGAAAGTTTTCTGACAAACGGATGATCGTTCATCAAATTTATCAGGAATACATCGAAGTTTTTTTACTTAAAAACTTTGATATTAAAGATATCGAATCAAATCCAAAACTAAAACCCACTCCTGATTTGCATTTTGAATATAAAAATAGGCGTGTGACTATTGAAATAGAGCGCACTGTTAAAAAAAATCCTAATGACATCATGGTGCATGAAAAAAATAAAGATGGGTCTAGAAGGTCGTATTTAAGAAAAGGATTTAATTACGACACATATATTGATGGTCTTTTGCAGTTTTCAGATGTCATCATATATCTATTTGAAACTAAAAGAGAGCGTGAACACTTTTTTAAAAAAGGTTCATTTTCAAAACGAGTTTTTAGCGGACTTATAGATAAACCAGAAACATTATATGACTTAAATAATACAGCTATAAAAATATCGGACGTCCTTAGTGGAAAATGATAAAAACGAAACCCAAAAAGTTGTATTCACACTTTTAGGCGTAGCTGCGGTCGCATTTATTTTGCCATTATTATATATATTTTTACTTAAGAAATTACGTAATTTTAATTTATATCCAAAAAATATTTTAATCAGGATATTTTCTGCATTACTTTTTGCTGCACCTTTGGTGTTGCTTAGGTTCTTTAAGTGGCATTGGAGCTTTAAACATAATACAACTTTCATATTAATTCTTTGGAGCGCCTCAGTTGCCATAGCTTTTATTTTAGTTCCTTTGTATAGAGGAGAGAAGAAAAACATTACTGCGAAGCTTATAAAGCCTTTAAAAAATCCAAAACCACAATTAAAAGACGGTTCTGTCTTTATTGCTGAATCAATGGTTACAAATGACGCTGTTTTTTTAGATTATAAAATGCGCGTCATGCACACAGTCGTTGTAGGCTCCACGGGATCAGGGAAAACAACATTACTTGATACTCTCTTTGAAACGGATCTAAAAAATAAAAAACCAATTATAATTATTGATCCCAAAGGGAACATTAAAACAATAGCGAAATTAAAAGAAAAGCTTAAAAGAAATGGAATTGAAGAATCAAAGTTTAAAGAATTTTCTTTGATAAATCCAAATACATCGTTTCATTATAACCCACTAAAAAATGGCACTCCAACGCAAATCAAAGACAGACTTATGGGATCACTGGTTTGGTCAGAACCATTTTATAAAAATCAAGCCGATACTTTTTTGTCATGTCTATTTGATATTACAAAAACACTTGGTGATACTCTTTCGATAAAGCAAATCATAAATTACATCAGTTCCAAAGATGCAAAATTTGATCTCAAAGATCGAATATTAAAAGCAAAATTACCGACTGAAATGGATCAAATTCTAAATGACAAGTTTCGTGCTATGAATCTGATAGAACAAGGACACTTGGGAGCTTTATTGTCACAACTTAGGAGCTTATCAACGATTGAATTCGGTCATATTCTAGAACCAGATGAAAATGAAATTGATTTCATCGACGCTTTAAATAATTCACAGGTGATTTATTTTTCGCTCAACACGATGGCTTATGAGATAACGGCCGCGGCTGTTGGCAAACTGATCCTGCAAGACTTAAAGAGTCTTGCGAGCCAAATTCATGGCGGAGCGGTTACTGTCAAAAGCGATTACGTTTCGATTTTTATAGATGAATTCGGCTCGTTTGCCTTTGAGGGATTTATAGATTTTCAGAAAATGTGCAGGGACGTTGGATTTGCTGTTCATTTATTTTTTCAAAGTCTTTCAGATCTTGATAAAGTAAGCCCAGAGTTTAAAAGCCAAGTCCAACAGAATTGTATCACAAAAGTGATACTCAGAACAGACGACCCAGAGGAAGCGGATTTTTGGTCAAGCGTTGCTGGTACAATTGATGTCATCGAAAGATCACATCAAGTTGAGGATATGGGACCCATGCAGACAAAAACTGGGATGGGAAATCAACGGATGAGTAAAAGCATGGCTGTAGAGCATGACGTGTTTAAGCAACTATCAATAGGACAGGCCGTATTGATTCAAAAATCACCTTTAAAAGTGGATCTGATAAATCTTTATAGAATTCAATAAAGAAATTTTTTTTGTGTTTTAATTAACTCACGTTTAAATCACTCATTGAAGATTGAAATAACAAATATTTGAAGTACTGGTGGAGTTGAACCTTTCATTCATTTCAATGATAATAAATTTGCCTGCGCAATTTATTTCATAATGAAATACACCTGATTTAATGGGTGATCCTGTGTACTGATCTATTCGGTCAGCTATAGCGACCTTTTTAACAGTATAGTCAGACATCAAATAAATATTTTGATCTCTTAAATACTGCTTTAATGAATCTGGTAACTTCATTTACGAAGAATACGATAAATCTCGAATAATAACTTCAATAATCCTAAAATATCAGACCATTTGACCGATTTAATGAACTTTAATAACCATTTTTTCATATTTTTGTCTCCTGTAAGGAAGTATTCCTGTTTACTCTATTATAATTCAAAACCATATACTTTTAAGATTGCCTCTGTGTTCATATATAGATGTTAATTTTATCAAGTTTTAATAACCTCTATTATAAATAGGGTTATTAAATATAACTTTCTGTGATCGGGATTTTTTTGCCCCTGCTCCTTCGGAGGGGAAAAAAATCCCTGAATCCGACAACCACACAGAAAGAGGCTTTTATGTATCAATTGATAACTGAACTTAAAAACGGACAAAAAATTACAAT
>CANBND010000184.1 GCA_947370945.1 Pseudobdellovibrionaceae bacterium
TTTATGACACATATAGAAATGCAGTCATTCTTGGTGATGAAATTGATTGGAAATCGCAACCATTAGGTTCTGTAGTCAAAGTTTATTTCGAGCCTGTTAAAAATTAAATTTTTTCTGACTTCAAATATCTAAAAAAAGGAATTTTATGAAAAAAATCGCTTTAATCATTTTATTAATATCATTTGAAAATTCGATGTTTGCTATGCATTCATCGAATTTTAAAACTGAATCAATCAAGCATGTTTTGGGCATGATTCGCAGATCAGACAACAATTTTGATGTCACATGCATTGATGGCAAAGTTGAAATTCGAACTCAAGACGAAATCATAAGTGATGAAATTTGTTTATTTGAAACTCGTAGAAAATCATGGAATTTAACTACAGCCGGAGTTTCAGGTGACATGCGTATGTGCGATATTTCTGTCGAACAAATGACAAAGGACACAACGGTTTTATCAATGTCAGTTAATTTTTTAAGCCCTTGTTCAGAAACTAAAAGCACAAGTGTTACGTGCTTAAATAAAATCTGCGATTTTAAATTAAATGGTTCAGATTATAAATTTGATTTTACAGTCGATGAAACAACTTTGATTGTGACTCGTAAATCAGATGGTCTGACGGGCACTTACGAAAGCGCCTATCATAAATAAATCGTAAAATTCAGCTTGAATTTTACTGTATATTTACTATAAGCTGATTAAGAGGTTCGAGATGCCAACAATCAGTATGTTTTACGGAATTATTGTCCAAATCTTTTTTAAAGATAATGACGGACATTTTAAATCACATATTCATATTAGATATCAAGGATTCAAGGCTTCTGTTTCAATTGAAGATGGAGAACTGCTTGCTGGAAATTTCCCGCCTAAACAGTTGAAACTTGTTCAAGCTTGGATCGAAATTCACAAAGAAGAATTACTTGCCGATTGGGATCTTGCCAGCAAGGGCGAACAACCTTTTAAAATTGAACCACTGAGATGATATGCTTTTAGATATTATCCAATTTAAAATTCTAAATGATTTTGAAATTATTCTTAAGTTTGAAAATAATGAGTTTAAAAAATTTTCAATAAAACACCTTTTAAATGAAAAACCATTTATTTTGTTGCAAGATAAAAGCATTTTTAATTTGGCTTATATTGAAAATGGTACGCTTTGCTGGCCGCAAGAAATTGATATTGCTCCAGAGTATTTATATAATAATTCTGCTGTAACTGATTTTAAAATTTAAAATAAATAGTTATTTTAAATTGTCTTGTTTTGGTGTTGTGGCGGATAATGAGCCCGCAGTTGTGCCTGTGTGCTTGCGCCAATTGTGTTCGTCGGATTTAACGTATTTGTTTTGCCAATTATCCCAAAGACGCTTTGGATGTTTATGTAAAACATTTCCTTTGTCGTCGAAAATATCTGGATCTTTACCAATTAAAATTTGTGCGATTTTTTTTAAAATTCCCATGTCAAAATCCTTCAGTCGAGTTTTACATCCTACAAATAATATTTGCAGTCGAGTTTTACATCCTGTGAACCTTGTTCACGATATCTAACTTTTTGGGTTTGCGCAAATATCAATGATATCCAGACCACGGTCTTCTCCGGGATATTTACCCTGCGTCATTTGTTTAAAACAATCTTTGGCGGCTGATTTAAAAGCTTCTTCGTAAGTGGGCGCTGATTTTTTAATTTGAAAGGTTTGTGACTTGGCAGCCTTGTATGAAAATACCCATGTCTTTGGTTGCGGGTTTGTCATCGAATATGATGTGGTCATCGCTAAAAGAACTGTTAAAAATACTGTTTTCATCAAGTGCTCCTTTGTTTGTACGCTTTATCAAAACCTTGTCTAGTTCTGATACTTTTATATATATGAAAAGCACAGGCCAATAATATTCAGAAAGTCTCTGAATAAGACACTGTAAATTGTTGAAATCAGTGAAGTATTTTTCTCTCATTTTGAGACTTTGAAAATCGACAATTTTTGTTAGTCAGTCATCATTATCGACAGTCAAAGTTTGTCAGATCAAATCAGACAGTCTTGTTTTGAGGCATGGTATCTGCTGATGCTTTCGATATACAGGAGTCTTTATGAAAAAAATGATTTTGTCGGCGTTGGTGATTTTGTCTGTCGTATTGATATCGACCCAAGTTTTTGCAATTAATCAACAAACAGCTAAGAAAGTTTTATTGATCAGCGACATTGATGACACCATCAAAGTCACACATGTTATCAGCCCAAATAAAGTTGAAGTTTTGGATCGCACTGTTGAATTAAAGGCTTTTAGCGGAATGGCGCAATTGTATCAGATGATCATAAATGAAAACATAAATTCAACAAAGGTTGTCTATTTAAGTAATGCGCCCAAAGAAATTTTAGATTTTCCGATTTTAAAACTCTTGCCCGATGTTTTTGAAGATGAAATACCGGATACGATACGTCATTCTGAAATTATGCAAATGGCTCACGAATTATTTTTAAGAAAAAATAAATTTCCTCAAGGTCTAGTTCTTTTAAGATTGGATTACGAAGACCAAAATCACAAAATTAATTCAATTCGAAGGCTCATTAAAGAAGATCGCCCTGATCTTGTTATTATGGTCGGCGATAACGGTGAACGTGATATCGAAATTTATGCCCAAGCCGCACTTGAATTAAACGCAGCTGGTATTGCAAATCAAACGTACATTCACCAAGTCTATGCGACACAAAGTTTATTAAATGATTTGATACCTGATTTTGTTCCCAATGTTATGAAAAAAGTATTACCGATCGAATTTGGCAAAAAAATCGAAAAGAATCAATTAGGTTACGTGACGCCACTAGAGATCGCTTTTGATTTAAAGACTAAAAATTTAATGAATCCGTCGTCATTGAATTGGTTAAATCAATCTGTGGCTTCATATATTTTAAACGAAAAAAAATATAGCGAAAGTAATTTACCCGAAATGACATTTCCATCATTTATGAATTGTTCAGAACACAAATTTGAAGATTCAGTAAATACAAAAAGTGAAATTGGTCGAATCGTTTCTTTAGTAAGCTCTAAATGTCGTTAAAAAAATCCTTACCTGCGATTTATGAACGATTCATAAATCCGCAGATTTTAAATATTGATATTATCGAAACCAAAGCCACCTGCGATAATTGTTTACGAAGCCGTGATCAGCGCTTTGAATATTTGTATAAGCCTGAACTGAAATGCTGTACGTTTTTTCCATTTTTGCCGAATTATGCCGTCGGCGGAATTATTCATAAAAAATTAAATGGCGCAAGTATCGTTAAGAATAAAATTATAAAAAATGAATTTAATTTACCAATTGGATTATATCCGACTTTGAAATACCAATACGATTTTCAAACCAAAGGTGTTCAGGATTTTGGTAATAAAAAAAATTTGCTGTGTCCGTATTATGACACTGAAAATTCAAACTGCAGTATTTGGGAATTTCGCGGAACGGTATGTACGACTTTTTTTTGCCGCAGTGACTATGGTAAAAAAGGAATTCAATTTTGGGATAATTTAAATGAATATCTCAGTTACGTTGAAATTGCCTTGGCCGAAGAATGTTTAGTGATGATGGATTTTTCACCCCGCGATGTTTCAGATCAACTGACGTTTATGAATCAAAAAGAATTTACTTTAAAACAAGAAACCCAAAAAAGTTTGAATGAAAAAGACATGAAAATGTTCTGGAATGGCTACAAATCACCCGAAGATTTTTATTTAATGTGCTATTCAATGGTGCAGGGTTTGACAAAAAAAAAGTTCCAAGAAATTATCGGAGACAAAGGCAGAGCTCTAGAAAAAAATGTTTTAGATTTATATAGAGAATTGAAGTAGGCTGTAAACAACGTTTACAGGATGTGAAACTCGGCGTGGACAAGGTCCACAGGATGTGAAACTCGACTATGCAAGAAAAAATTCAAAAAATAATCTTAGATTTTAAAAACTGTGCTGATTGGGAAAAAAAATACGAAAAATTAATCCAATACGGTAAAGACTTTAAATCCATGGCTGACTCAGATAAATCCGAAGATTTGAAAGTTAAAGGTTGCCAATCGCAGGTTTGGATTAAAGCCGATCTTTCGGGTGATCAAATTATTTTTCAAGGCGATAGCGATGCACTTTTAGTTAAGGGTTTAGTTGCGTTAGTTTTAAAAGTTTACAGTAATGAAACACCATCGGATATTTTAAAAACCGAACCAATATTTTTAAAAGAAATTGGATTAGATGTGGGGCTTAGTCCGAGTCGTTCAAACGGACTTTATTCAATGATTAAACAAGTTAAATATTACGCAACGGCGTATCAATATTTACTTTCTGTAAAAAAATAGCGGGTAGTTCTTTACAACAATTCGATCTATCACTCATCATAATATGATGCGCGTTTTATTTTTGTTTTTAATATTGTGTATTTCATTTTCTGCAGAAGCTGGTCGAATTCGGTTACGTAAAGTCAAAGATGCGCCCAGATCATGTGCTGTGATGAAAGAAGAATCTTCGCTCAGCCGAGCTGATAAAAAAATACTGGGTACTGAAAAAAACAGCGTTGTGATTGATGACACAGTTTCAGTCGTCGGTGATCTGGGTAATAAATTGTGCGAATGGCCCAAAGAAAAATTTTCAGAAATCGGTG
>CANBND010000185.1 GCA_947370945.1 Pseudobdellovibrionaceae bacterium
ACAGATTTAAAAATTGAAAATGTATCGGCGAACAGTTTATTTATGCCAACCAATCAGCGCGCAGATCAGGTGACATTAGAACACCGTAAAAAAAATGAATTCGTATTCAACAGGGGGCAATTTTAATGTCAGTCGTAAAAAATGATTCACAATCCAGCCAATGGTATTTGCCAGGTATTTTAACCGGCTTGGTTATCACTGCAAAACACATGTTGAAAAATATTTTTAATAAAAAAGACATGATCACGATTAATTATCCTGAACAAAAACACGAATATTCACCCAGATTCAAAGGTAATCATGTTTTAACTGTGAAAAAAGACGGTTCACTTCGTTGCACGGCTTGTATGTTGTGTGCGACAAATTGTCCGGCTGAATGTATCACGATTCATGCATCAGAACATCCGGATGCAGCCGTTGAAAAATTTCCGATCAGTTATGAAATCGATATGTTACGTTGTGTATTTTGTGGTTTCTGCGAAGAAGCGTGTCCTGTCGATGCGATTCGTTTAGGACCTGAATGGCAAACTCCGGGTGTGAACGGTGCAAATTTTAATTATGATATTAAACATTTAGCGTATCGTGCAAATCTAAAGGGTGGAGTTCAGTCAGTTGTTGATGATACGGAAAGACATAAATCAGGGATTTAATTATAAATTTAATTATAAATTTAATAATGAAATAAAAAAAGGGAACTAACCGTTCCCTTTTTTATTTGTAGCACCAAATACTTTGATAATGTCTGACATTATTTTTTGATCGTCAGATGATAATTGTTTGAATGCTTTTTGATAAATAGAAGTATTTGCATGAAATGATTCTGTCAGCATTTGCGGCGCAGTTCGTGATGGGTCTAAGGGGTCCATTAAAACTAAGGCTTTTAATACCGAGATAACTAATGGTAAATTATTTTCAGTCAATAATTTAACTTCAGATAATTTTTCGATACCATCAAGCGCTGATTTAAAATTTTTATCAATATTTGATTTATCTAAACTGTTAAACCCAGACAACAACGCATTATATTCATTCGCTGTAATATTTGCGTTTGAAATTTTACGACTATTTTTTTGTTTGATATTCGTTGAATAACCCAAGCTTGTGAATAATAAAATGGTTGCGATTAATAATTTCATTTAATATTCCTCTCTTATAAGTTCGGCTTAATCATAACACCGATTAATCTATATTTGCTACCAGTACGACCCTCGGTGATGGCTTTATCGCTTTTGTAATCACTGGCATACTTAAAACCTTTTGTATCGGATCCGTCACCTAATTTAATGGCTGTGTCTCCACAGCCTAATCCCATAATATTTTTGGTGTAGGCATCACATTTTGAAGAGCTTTCGTAAACTAAAACAGAACCCTTTGGCGCAGTCTCAGGCGTATAATTTAATGAATACGGTTCTTTTAACAAATTCACAAAACCTAATCCTGATAAAGTATTTGCAGCATTTCTGGCGTATTTATCAGAGGGCTTTGAGCTTAATAATCCACCAGCAACCAATGAATTTTTTGTTTCTTTATAACATTTACCGGCGCCTTTTAAGCGCTTTATTCTGGCCGCAGCCAATTTTATTGTTTTCGCAACTTGCGGACTATTTTCGTAATTTTTTATTTGTTCTTGAATTGATGTGGAAGCTTCGCTGGGTGATATTTTCGGTGTGTTTGCTTTTTCTTCGACGGCTTGGGTATAATCTTTTGCAAAAGCAACAGCGGGTTGTTTTTCCATATCTTTTTTGGCATCAGATGCGCATTCAGCACATTCTGTTTTTGAATAGGCAACAGAAGCTTCGGTTTCTGTTGAATTTGAAATTTTTGTAAATTTAGTATTTTTTCCTTGGTAAATGTATATCGGACCAGTTTTGACATAATCATTTGATAAATTACTGCCTTTGCCTTTACTTAGGATTTTAACTTCTAAAGCTTTGGCGCCAGAGCGTAATGTTTTGCTGGATACAATTTCAAATTCTGTTTTTGCAGAAACGTGGCCGACAACATCGTCTTCACTGACGAAATCTTTGTCGTCATCGCGAACGTTCAGCGCACTGTCTAAGCGATAAACTTGGGCTTGTAAAAAAGCTGAAAAAAATAAAATAGAAAATAATAAATATTGTTTCACAATTCATTGATCGGTTGTCTTTTTCAGATACATAAATTTTTAGGATGTCTATTGATGTATTCTGGACCCAGACCACAGACCTAAGGCTATTTATATTTTTTCACAAAACTGTAACATATTATATGTATCAAATAACAAAACGGGAGTTTTATGAAAAAAAGTATTTTAGGGATCTTTTTATTACAGTTTGTTTTCGCATTTTCAAATGCGCAAATGACATCCGAAGAAGTTGCTCAGCAAAAACAACAGCAAGAAGCGCAAAAAAAAGCAGATAAAGCTTATGCTGATGCACAAGCCGGAATGTCGGTTTTTTCAGATTCTGTTTCAAGTTATGCGGACAGAGCCAAAGCGGCTGTCGGTTCAAAGTGGGCAAGTTTATCTTCGTATGTTCAGAATAAAGCGTCAAAAGCTTCCGAATTACTTGATGATGACGAGACAGATAATTCTGCTGCAAAAACAAAACGCGCAGAACGAGTTCAATCAGCCAATCGTGAAAAGTTAAAAGCCAGCGACGCAATGGAAAAAGCTTCGGGCGGTGTGACTAAGGCAACAGACGCAGCAGCAGCTTCATGGGCTTCGGCCAAAGCCGCAGTTTCAGATAAAGCATCGGCGGCCTATGCATCAGCAGCGTTATCAGCAAAAGACAACGCGATGGCGGCATATATTAAATCAGTGGGTTTAACAGCAAGTTTCGCATCGCTAAGTAGTAAGTACTCTTCGGTAAATGATGCAATGGCTGTCTTAGAAAGAAATTTAGATCGTTCGATGATGGCGGCGTATATGCAAGAGAAAATGCGAAAAATGCTTTCATCTGATGTGATGTGCAAAGCGGCGCAATCTTGTCAGAAAAATGGAAAAAACACAGCGATGATTCCTTCATCGGCGCTGAATTCTATTTTTAATAAAGTGACGTCATCTGATGACACGTCTTCAAGTGAACCTGTCAGTACAAAATCAAAAAGTACGGGAACAAAATAAACTTATTAATTAAATACAAAAAGGGCTGTGGAGTCTAACCCACAGCCCTTTTTCTTTTTCAGTCGCTGTATCTTCCAATAATATTTCGCCCTGAATTACTGTTAATATTAAATATCTAATCCTAAAAATATTTTTAAGTAGTTTCCACTTAAATCAATATCTTTAGCTGCACTACCTAAAGAATCCGTTGCGTTTGTGTATTTAAATTGATTGATGCCGCCCTCAATACCGATTGTCAGTGGCACAACAATTAACGGTTTCACGCCGACTTCAACGCCCAAAGAATACGAAGTTCCTGTGCTGGCTGAATAATCTAAAATTTTAGTTCCTGATTGACTCACGCTGATGCTGCCGCTGTGAGAAATTCCGTAAGAAGCAATTGGGCCGACGTGCAAAATTGTATCGATCAGGCGGTAATTTAATAAAATTGCAGTCCGTGTAAAATTCGCAGTGGCATCCATATTTGAACTTGATCCCGAAGCATTTAATTTTTCATAACGAAGACCAAAACCAAATGGAATTAATGGCAATTTCACCATCACATCAGCGCCTGTAAATGGCAGGGCTAATTTCCCCGGAAGAGTTCCTGTACAAGCCGCATTGCCACTGCAAAGATTGCCGACGGGGTCACCTGACGGAACAGAGGGGCCAAATGTGGCGCGGGCTTCGAATAAGGCCATCGAAGTTAAGGGTGCAAACATAAGAGCTATTAATAATTTTTTCATCAGATCCTCCATGGAAATAATTGTTTTCGATATTCTTTATAGATCTATTTGATCTGAAACTGAATGCGTTCGCAATTCATAACACTTCGAGTACAGAAATCAGACAAAAGTCGTGACCACAAAGATACTGTTGTGAAACAATTTAAGACAGCTGATAAATCAAATCTATTAGAGCCTAGTTAGGGAAAATATGAATCATTTCGAGACATCAGATCAATATTTTAAATTGAACCAAGCGCATTCAACGGATTTAATTAAAACTCGCTTCTATCAGACAGTGCAATTGGCAACGTATGATGTGTGTTTTTCGTTATTACAATTTTTATCACACCGGCCAAAAATTTCGATCATCAGGCAAGGGGCATCAATTTTTGAATCGTTGATTCCCATTTTTTTACGACAACAAACGCCGATTCAATTTAAATCTGAAAATCAAAATGCGATCCAATTTTTATCTGAAATCGACAAAGAAACAAATTTCGTTCTGTGGTCCGCAGAAAATGAAATCACTGGCGAAATTATTTATTCAGATTCTCAATGCCAAGAAATTCACAAATCACTTTCTGATCAAAGAATTTTTTCGATTCAGATCACGCAGGCATCTCGGTTTTTGAATAAACCAGAAATTTTAAAAAATAATTATGCCATTGTGATCGAAGCTGGCGGTTTGTTTGAATCAAATCAAACGCAAATATTTTTCACTGAAAAATTAAAAGCACCAACACTGATTGGTGGATTCCAAGAAAATAAATTTCATTTAACAGAAAACAAATCGCTGACGACCAGCTTG
>CANBND010000186.1 GCA_947370945.1 Pseudobdellovibrionaceae bacterium
CGGGCAGCTATAAAGTTGATGGCAATAAAATTATAAATACTGTGACTGAATCAGTCAGGCCCGATTATGTTGGACAGAGATTAGATCGAATATTTAATTTAAATGGAAAAACCCTGACAACCGAATTTGAAAACACAGAAGAATTTATTAAGTCTGCGACATGGGAAAAAATTAGTCCTGTAAATTAAAAAACTCCATTCACCAGAAAGTAAATGGCGGAGTGAACGGGACTCGAACCCGCGGCCTTCCGCGTGACAGGCGGACGTTATAACCAACTTAACTACCACTCCGTTAAGATTATTAAATAATTGTGAACTGGTAATATAAACGTAATGACGGCCTGAATTCAATAGTATTTTCATTGATGCGCAAAAATAACGCACCAAACACCCACAAGCTAGCCTTAGATGAACGTTCGTGCTTGAATAATCAGACTTAAATTAAAAAATTTAACCAAAGGACGCACATATGAAATCATTCATCGTATTTATCACAATGGCTTTATCAATCACCGCCTTGGCCGAGACCGCAACTTTTACTGTCGAAGGCATGCATTGTGGTGGTTGCAAAAAAATGGTTACCAAGGCCGTTTGTAACGATACAAAAATTTCTGCGACGTTGTCTGAATGCAAAGTCACCGTTGACGAAAAAACACAAATCGGAACTGTGATTTTAAAATCCAAAGACACTTCAAAAATTGATACGGCATTGGTTGAAACAGCAATCACATCAGCCGGCGAAGACTACAAAGTTTCAAAAAAAGAAATCGTTAAATAATTCTTATGTCAAAACCAACAGCCAGCAAACATGCCTTTGAAAAAATAGATCACCTGTTGTGGCTGGATATGGAAATGACAGGGCTTGATGTGAACAAAGAAGTCATCATCGAAGTCGCCTGCATCATCACCGACATGAATTTCAAAGAACTGGAAACATTTGAAACTGTTGTCAAACAACCGCAAATATTTTTAGACAACATGGATGAATGGAACACCGAACACCACGGAAAATCCGGCCTGACTGCAAAGGTTCCCACAGGTATGGACCCCGAAGGCGTCGAATTCAGATTGTGTACGATGATTGATAAATATTTCCCGACATGGGCCACAGATAAAAAAGCGCGTCCCATATTGGCCGGTAATTCAATTATGCAAGACCGTTTATTCATTGAGAAATATTTTCTGAAAATTTCAGAACGCCTGCATTACCGAATGGTTGATGTCAGTTCATGGAAAGTCATTATGAACAATAAATTTCAGCGCGTGTACAAAAAACAAAATTCACATCGCGCTTTGGATGACATTCGCGAAAGCATCGGCGAACTTCGTTATTACATGGATCAAATTCAGTCGTAATTATTCGACTGATAATTAACTGGACTCATCGACTGATTTATTTAATCAGTCGTGTGAATTCCAGCTCGTTTTCAGCCTGCTTACGAACTTCTTTTGAAATATCATTTTTTTTCATCTCTTGCAGACGTTCATTTGATAATCGCGCACTGGATGTGCTGTAGAACCTGACCATTTCATTTTCAGATTGGCTTAATTTTAAAACCACATCTGCTGGAGCCTTCGGATTTGCAGCCACCGCCAATTGATAATCCACGTTTTTGTCATCGGCAAATTTTCTGATGACGTCTTCGGGACAATCTGATTTGGCAAGCATCGTGATTGTTTTAAAAATTTCATGATCTGCACTATTTAAATTAGCGGATAGATTGTATGCACGAAACGAAATCCACGAAATTGCAATCAGCATTGAAATTTTAATCAAATGATTTTTATTTTTGAATTTAAAAATTTCAGTGACCGAAAAAATAAAAGTGCATACCCAAAAAACAGTCAGACTTGCCCAAATCGGAAAATATGAAATCACCGTGCTGACGCTGTTCCATAATTTATGATCAATCGCTTCTGCGTACTGCGAATTAAAAAATAAAAATTCACAAATCAAAGTGACAATGCCGACAGATAAAATCACTGGAACATTTAAATTTTTAAATCGCGTTTTTAAAAAAATACTGCCGAAGATCAAAAGACCTAGCGGCAGAATCGACAGACCCGCGTATATAATTGCGATCATAATAAATTAGTAACGGTAATGGTTCGGTTTGAACGGACCATTCACTGTTGTATCTAAATACTTGGCTTGCTTCGTTGATAATTTTGTTAACTGTGCGCCCAACTGACCTAAATGCAATGCTGCAACTTTTTCGTCAAGATGTTTTGGCAAACGAGTGATTTCAATTTCAGAATATTTATCACGATTCGTGAACAATTCGATTTGTGCCAACACTTGATTCGTAAATGAATTACTCATCACAAATGACGGATGACCTGTTCCACAGCCTAAGTTCACCAAACGGCCTTTGGCCAAAACGATAATTTGATTTCCATTTTTTAAAGTATGGATATCAACTTGTGGTTTCACTTCGCGAGCTTTTGAATTTTTATTTAACCATGCCATATCGATTTCGATATCAAAGTGACCAATGTTACAAACAATCGCATTGTCTTTCATTTTTCCGAAATGTTTTTCAGTAATGATATCGCAGCATCCTGTTGCCGTTACGAAAATATCTGCTTGCGGAGCAGCTTCTTCCATCGTTACGACTTGAAAACCTTCCATCGTCGCTTGCAAAGCACAAATTGGATCAACTTCTGTAATTAAAACACGAGCGCCCAAGCCCTTCATTGAAAATGCAGAACCTTTTCCAACGTCGCCGTAACCAGCAACAACCACAACTTTACCTGCGATCATCACATCTGTTGCGCGCTTCACGCCGTCCGCCAATGATTCGCGGCAACCATATAAATTATCAAATTTAGATTTTGTCACAGAATCATTCACGTTGATTGCCGGAATTTTTAATTTTTTATTTTTCAACATCATTTCAAGATTATGAACGCCTGTTGTTGTTTCTTCAGAAACACCAATAATTTTTTTCATGATGCTTGCATACTTTGGCAAATGCATCATGTTCGTTAAATCTCCACCATCATCCAAAATTAAATTGTAACCGTCAGCTCCCCAACCTGTGATTGTTTGTTCAATACACCAAGCAGATTCAGCCTCTGTTTGACCTTTCCAAGCAAAAACTGGAATTCCTGCAGCAGCAATCGCAACTGCTGCTTGGTCTTGCGTTGAAAAAATATTACAAGATGACCAACGGATTTCAGCACCTAAATAAATTAAAGTTTCAATCAATACGGCCGTTTGAATTGTCATATGTAAACAACCCGCAATTTTTGCACCCTTTAACGGTTGTTGTTTTTTAAATTCTTTTCTTAACGCCATCAATCCTGGCATTTCTTTTTCAGCAATATTAATTTCTTCACGGCCCCAACGCGCAAGATCCGCAAATATTTTTGGATCATTCATTGCCGCTTCACAAACAACATAATCAGGTTTTGTTATTTTTGCGTTTTTTGTTGAAGTTGTTTTCATAGAGGTTTTTTTCATTGATTTCTCGTTTGTTTGTGTTCTCATTTATTTTTTTCCTTTTTTTAATTTTTTATTTCTGTTTAACGTTATTCTAAAGTTAAAATTTCATATCCAACATCTGTGATCAGCAAAGTATGTTCAAACTGCGCCGATAATTTACCGTCTTTGGTTTCGTAATATTTAATATCTGAATGAGCGATGGGCTTTTCGATAAATTCATCAGTGCCTTCGTTCACCATCGGCTCAACCGTGAAACACGTCCAAGGAATAATTTTTTCGCCTTTGCCTTTTTTACCAAATGCCGGAACAAACGGATCGCCGTGAAATACACGACCTATGCCGTGGCCACCGATTTCTTTGATCGTTGTGTAGCCTCGACGTGTAACATATTTATTTGTTTCAAAACCAATATCGCCCGTAAAACCATGCGGTTTGACTGCTTCGATCCCAATCATCATGGCTTTGTAAGCCGCATCCACCAATTCAGTGGCGCTTTTTGAAACGTTACCGATCATAATTGTTTTCGAAGTGTCTCCGTAAAAACCATCTTTTTTAACAGTCACATCAATATTTAAAATATCACCGTCTTTGATTTTATATTCACCGGGCAGACCATGACAGACGACTTTATTCACAGAAATACATGTTGCCTTTGGGTATCCATGATAACCGACACAGGCAGAAATCGCGTTTAATGATTTTGTATAATCATCAGCAATCAAATCCAGTTCGTTCGTTGTCATTCCGATTTTTGCAAATTTTGCCGTATGATTTAAAACTTTCGCAGCCAAATTACATGCAACACGCATTTTTAAAATTTCATCTTTAGATAACGGAAGTTGTTTGCGTTGATTTGCCATCGCAATATATTAGTTGAAATAGTCTGTTTTGGCTAGAGAGGACTGTCGATATACAAAGTATTTTGGAAATTTATTCTGTCTATTTTATCTTTAAATAAAAAAAGGCCGGGTCACCCCAGCCTTTCAAGTTTTTTAAACGTTACGTTTAAAGATTACTTTAAATGCTTAGAAACAAGTTTAGTCATTTCGAACATAGAAACTTGTTTTTTACCAAATACTGGCATTAATTTATCGTCAGCATTGATGTTACGGCGATTTTTAGCATCTTGAAGATTGTTCTTCTTGATGTAAGCCCATAATTTTTTAAC
>CANBND010000187.1 GCA_947370945.1 Pseudobdellovibrionaceae bacterium
TAGCCCACTTCATTTTCAGGAATAAAAATCGCAAATTTATGACATGTTAAATCCGGATCAATTGTAGGAACATCACCTTTTGGCATTCCACACAAATAAAAGAACGCTCCAACAGAAGAAAGCGCAGCAAATAAAACTGTTAATTCAAATACGATCGGAATAAATGCAGGCAAAGAAAACATTGGTTTTCCGCCGATGTTAATCGCCCAATCAACCACTGACGTATAATAAGTTAATGATAATCCCGCGAGTAATCCGATAACACCTGCACCAAAAGTCACATAAGGAATTGGTGAACGCTTAATTCCACAAGCTTCTTCCATAGCATGAATTGGATACGGAGAAATGGCATCAAACTTAGTAAAACCAGATTCGCGAACTTTGCGAGCCGCATTCACAACAACGTCTTCAGATAAAAATATTCCAGCGATGCCGCCGATTTTTTTAGCCTTACCCATGAGTGTGTCCTTTCTTGATTTTTTCAAATTCGTCATCACGACCGACATGTAAAACCGGTTTCATTTCTGCAATTGAAATCGCAGGAAGCACACGTAAATACAGTAAGAAAATTGTAAAAAACATTCCGAACGATCCAACCAAAATAGCTGTATCATACATCGACCATGCGTACTGTCCCCAGTTTGATGGCAAGAAATCTCGATGAAGTGAAGTCACCGTGATCACGAAACGTTCGAACCACATACCGATATTTACAAAAATTGAAACGACGAACATCGCAGGAATTGAACGTCTGATTTTTTTAAACCAAAAAACTTGCGGCGCACATACGTTACAAAAAATCATAATCCAATATGACCACGCATAAGGACCCAAGGCTCTGTTCATGAAAACGTAACGTTCGTAATCGTTTCCTGAATACCATGCGATCAAGAATTCCATTCCGTAAGCATATCCAACCATTAAACCTGTCATCATGATAATTTTATTCATGACTTCCATGTGATCTAACGTGATGTAATCTTTAAATTGCGGAAATCCAATACGAACCAAAGTCATCAATGTGATCACCATCGCAAAACCAGAAAAAATCGCACCGGCTACGAAATACGGTGGAAAAATCGTTGTATGCCATCCCGGCAAACCCGAAACAGCGAAGTCAAATGATACGATTGTATGAACTGATAACACCAACGGCGTTGATAAACCGGCAAGCACCAAATAAATCATTTCAAAATGTGACCAATTTTTTGCAGTCCCGCGCCATCCCAATGACAACGCACCATAGATTTTTTTGCGCCAAATATTTTTAGCGCGATCTTTGACAGTTGCTAAATCTGGAATCAAACCCACAAACCAAAATACACTTGATACAGTGGCGTATGTTGAAATCGCAAATACGTCCCACAATAATGGAGATCTAAAATTCACCCACAAAGGGCCACGTTGATTTGGATATGGAAATAACCAAAAATCAAGCCACGGACGCCCTGTATGAATCAACGGAAATATTCCGGCTGTCATAACTGCAAAAACTGTCATGGCCTCGGCTGTTCTGGCAACTGAAGTTCTCCATTTTTGTCGGAACAAAAATAAAATGGCTGAAATTAATGTTCCTGCGTGGCCAATACCCACCCAAAAAACGAAAGTGATAATCATTGTTCCCCATCCAACAGGATGGTTCACTCCCAACAAACCCATACCTGTCGAAACAACAATGGCGATTGTTAAGATATAAAATATAAATAAACCTTTTGCCGTTAAAAATAATCCCATCCATTCTTTCGATGGAACTCTTTCGATCGGACCACAAATATCATCTGTGACATCCTTTAAAGATTTATTACCTAAAACTAATTGATTGCGCTTAAGCATGTTCGCCTCCAGCACCATGTGCTGACTCTAAATCATTATTGCGAATTTTTGACATATATCTGACCGAAGGTTTTGCATACCATTCTTCAAGCAAGGCATACGAACGTTCTTCGGCTTTGAATGTTTTTGCAACTCGTGAATTTTCGTCGTTCAAATCACCGAACGTAATTGCCTTCGTAGGACACGCAGTTTCACAAGCCACTTTGATATCGCCGTCTTTTAATGGACGGTTTTCAGTCTTAGCGACATTTTTGCCTTCTTTGATTCGCTGAACGCAGAACGTACATTTCTCCATCACGCCACGCGTACGAACACCGACTTCGGGGTTCAAAGCCATATGCATTGGTTTTTCAATTAATTTTGCATAATTAAACCAATTAAAACGACGAACTTTGTATGGACAATTGTTTGAACAATAACGTGTTCCCACGCAACGGTTGTAAACCATTTCGTTTAAGCCCTCTGAACTGTGAACAGTCGCAGCGACTGGGCAAACTGTTTCACATGGAGCATTGTCACAGTGTTGACACATGATCGGTTGAAAAACCGTCTGAGCATTGTCTGCATCACCGACATAATATCTGTCGATACGGATCCAATCCATTTCACGACCTTGCATAATATATTTTTTGCCAACGACGTGAATATTATTTTCAGACCGACACGCTGTCATACATGCAGAACAACCTGTGCATGTATTTAAATCGATCGCCATGCCCCATTTGTGGCCATTGTATTGATGACCTGACCACATAGACCATGTGTGATGTTTATGAATATTTGCAGATTTTGATTTTTCGTAATCTTTATTTGTCGCCTGAACAACGATTTGTCGGCCTTCCATTGAATCATGACCTTGCGTTGTCACCAGATCATATTTTTTTCCAATTTTTTTGATCTGAACAGCTGCACCTGAGAACTGAATATTTCCAGAAGCATCTGCAGTTGCAAATGCGTAGGCATTCTGACCTACATCGTTTCCGACTTTACCCGCTTTTGTACGACCGTATCCAACTGCAACTGCAACAACACCATCATGCAAACCCGGCTGAATATGCGTAGGCAATGTGACAGTGATTCCGTTTGCAGTGACTTCGATCAAATCACCTGTTTTTAATTTTAAATTTTCTGCCGTCTTCATTGAAACTGAAGCGTAATTATCCCAAACAATTTTTGAAACTGGATTTGGTAATTCTTGAAGCCATGCAACGTTTGCTAATGTTCCGTCACCAATGTGTGATGTTGGATATAAAACCAATTCAAGATCAGATGATTTTTGATTTTGTTTAATTTTACTTAATGCATCTGATTTAAAAGTACGCGGCGATGACGAAGAAATTTCACCGACAGAGCCTTGCTGTAAAATATGATTCCAGAAAGTTTCAAAATCCTGACCACGAGCCAACTTAGGCGCCATTTCAGTTTTATAAAATGCACGTAAATATTCTAAAAATGTTTCATAATCCTGAAGACGTTTTGGACCAACTTTGGCCATAAATCCCCAAGTCATTAATGACAACTGAAACGAACGTGTATCGTACATTGATCTGATCAATGGCTGGTGAATTCCAATCACACCATTTGCGAATTCAGAATCATTCCAAGATTCAAGCGCATGATTATCCGTCGCTACGAAATTTGAAAACGAAGCCGTTTCATCCATTTGATCACCAATGAAAACAACAGTGTCTACTTTATTTAAAGCTTCATGAAAACCGAAACTTTTAGACAAGTTATAGATTGGATTTTGACGATAAATAATCAATGTCTTAACAGATCCTGATTTCATTTTTGAAATCAGTGCCGTCAATGAATCGTAATTTGAAGATAAATTTAGATTGCCTGATTTTGCTAAAACAGTCTTACCTTCATTACCCAATAAACTATTTAAATAATTCACTGCAATTTGAACTGCATCCGAATCCATTGTTCGAGTTTGTAAACCGCCCGTAACAACAAGTGATTCGCCGGCATTCTTTTTTAAATCTGAAGCTACTTTTTTAAAGTTTTCAGAATTCATCCCTAATTTTTCTGCAGCACCTTTATATGAGCTGGCGGCAGAATTTTCTGGAAAAATTTCTGCAATTAAACCCATAACGACATCAAGCTGTTGCGACGGTTTAATTCTGAAACGTATATCTGCGTTCGCAGCAGTTAATGAATATGTTGAATCAAACGAAATCAAACGAGACATTTTTGATGGGTTCCTACGACCATCAGCAAACATTTTTGTCGATTGAATTGCTGGGCCCCATGCACCTAAAAAGTCTGCATCAAGTGATACAATGACTTTGGCTTTATCGTATCTGTACATCGGAACAAGTGCTTCGCCATATGAAGCTTTTTGTCCATTTGAAATATCATCTTGAGCTAAAGGCTCCCACGTGTAGTGGTCAGCTTTAAATCCAGAACAAAAATCACCGACGACAGCTTTTGTTGCTGGACCTGAAAGATTTCCGGTTAAAATTGCAACGCCACCTTTGTTAAGTTCAGCGACAACTTTTTTGTCTAAGTCTTCCCAAGAAATACCCACAGTTTCTTTGTTCGTTTTCTTTTCATTCAATAAATTTCTGAAAGGTTTTTGTAAACGTTCTGGATCATATAAACTTAAAAGACTGGCTTGCGCACGAACTGAAACTGCAGAACCGTTCAATGGATTCAGTGGATTTCCTTCGATATGAACAGGCCGACCTTCGCGCGATTTAACAAGTAATCCAAAACCTTCTTGGCCATCAAAATATGTTGATGTGTAATAATTTG
>CANBND010000188.1 GCA_947370945.1 Pseudobdellovibrionaceae bacterium
AACATTAGTTTCAAAAGATAAAATTGAATACAGCACAAAAGATCTGGATGATGCAATTTCTGATAAAAAGAAGAAAGAGTTTGATGTTGAATTAAAAAACCCGATGTTACATTTCGAGTTTGGAAAAAAACAAATTTAAAAAAACTGCAAATTGAATTGATCAGCTTGGGAAATCTGAGCGAACAAAAAGGCTGTGTGTCGAAAGATTCACGGCCTTTAATTTTTGAATGGCTTCATCGCCGCCGCGATTAATCACGCACAATACGTTTGAAATCACTGCACCAAGGCTTCGTAGGTCGGCTGTGCTTAAAACGACTTGTCCGCCGGATGTAATGACGTCTTCGATGATACAAACATTTTTTCCGCGAACATCAAGGCCTTCAGCGAATTGGCAGGTTCCATAATCTTTTGCAGTTTTTCTGACGAAGCAAACGGGAAGCCCTGATTTTAGCGACAGTGCAGTTGCGATCGGAATACCACCCATTTCAAGGCCCGCTAAAATTTCAGTTCCTTTCGGAATCATAGAAACCATGTGATCTGCGATGGCATTTAAAATTTCAGGATTTGATTCAAGTCGATATTTATCAAAATATTCATTTGATATTTGACCACTGCGCAATTTGAATTCGCCGGTCAGATGACATGTCTGATAAACTTTTTGTGCTAGGGTTGAGTGATTCAGCATCAAATTCCTCCAATGAAAATTTCAGTTCAAAGTTTCGTTCATGGTGTCAGATTGTTTGGCTCAGTTTATGCTTATTTAGAAGTGTTGGAAAGGAGCATTGCTACGTATGATAAACAAAGAAAGCTTAAAACACATTCAAATCGACCATAAATTAGTTAAGCCTATGAAGTCTGAATACCAAACAGTGCGTCTTTTCGCGATCTTAGGTGCCATGACGCTGGCGTTGGTTTTGTTCATTAGATTTGTACAAAATGACACTCATTCAGCGGCTGTTCGGCAGCCAACAAGCTCGGTTGGCAATTTTGTGGGCATCGCAGCAGAGCCCTCAAAAAAATAAAATTTAAAAATTTTTGTTATTTGCGAAGTTGCTTTTTTCGTAGTTGCCACTGGTCGTGAGCATATTTTCGCATGTCTTCGATGTTGTCGAATTCGTCGACGATTTCGACACCTAATAATGTTTCGACAGTGTCTTCAAGTGTCACAAGGCCCGTAATCACACCGTATTCATCAGAAACTAAGGCCAGATGATCTTTGGCTTTAACAAAAAAATCTAATGCGTGTGACACTGACATTGTTTCTGACAGCGATGAAATGGGCACAATTAAATCACGAATATTTTTTGTGTGCATATCTTGCGACAGAGCTTCTAAAATTTTATAACGATGAGTCAGTCCGATAATATTATCCAATGAGCCCTCAAAAACTGGAATTCTTGAAAATCGGATCGGACGATATTTTTTTGAGACTTCTTCGACATTTAACGAGGCGTCCAAGGCCATAAAAACAGATCTGGGCGTCATGATGTCAGAAATAAAAATTTTATCCAGCATCATTAAATTTTTTATAATCAAAGATTCTTTGGATTTCAGAGTGCCTTCTTCGACGCCGATTTCGGCATTTTTGACCATTTCGTCACGGGTCATGTCGGGTTCTTCGGACGGCGAAGTTAAGGCTTTTGAAATATATTCTGAGGCTTTTACAAACGGATAAAGACCTACGATCATAATTTGTACTGCGTAGGCTGTAAATATCGCCAGTGATTTAGAATTATTTTTACCAATCGTTTTGGGTAAAATTTCTGAAAAAATCAAAACCATAAAAGTTAAAAATATTGAAAATACGGTCACCCATGCTTCGCCGAATTCGCGTTGCACTTGATATGCAATCCAAGCCGAACCCAATGTGTGCGAAATTGTATTCAAAGTTAAAATTGCTGATAAAGATTTGTCCGCATTATCAGTAATGTTTTGCAATAACTTGCCTGATTTTGGATTTTCTTCGACTTCGACGGCGACGAATCCCGGTGATAGCGACAATAAAACCGCTTCACAAAGTGAACACACAAATGAAACTAAAATGACTAAGATGAATGACGTTATGATGATAAACATGAGCTATTAGTTTAGCAGATTTGTTATTCTCTGGCACGGAACATTTATTTGACCAGACAACGCTGTGCACGTCTTTGGTCCTGACGTGCCCTTTTTTGGGATCAAATTGGTTTTAAAAACTACAAACTTTGTTTGGTTTTTTGAATCCAATCAAAATAAACCGGGTTCATCACATTTGTATAAACGGCAAAACCGAAGCAATCGATTTTATTTTGCGGATCAAGTTTTTCCTTATCAGACAGGTCCCAACTGTTGCCGGACACAATACCAACTGTTGAATATTTTTTTGTAGTTGGATTAAAAATCATTCCAGGGCCACCAGAATCACCGCTGCAAATGCCTTTTTCGTCGTGTTGATCAATTCGAATTGTGAATTGATTGATGTCATAATTTGAAATCATTTTTGAAATTTGAAATAATTCGCCCAGATTTTTTTGTGTATCGGCATCTGACAATGTATTTAAATTGCTGCGCATACCAAAACCAGCCATCGTAAAAGCCATCGTTGATTGTAAATCGCTGACGGTAGCCAGTTCAGTCACGTATTCTGGAGGCAGAGGATTTTTTAATAAAATCAAAGCTAGATCATCAGGTGAACCGCCGCCAGCAATTTTTTTGTACGTTGGGTAAATCACAATTTTTTCAGCGGCATACCACAGTTTAGGATCAAATTTTGATTTCCAAGGTTTTAAACCTAAAATAATAAAAACAGAATCTGGAGTTTGATCATCTTTGGGGTCAAGAGCCTTTACACAATGTGCCGCAGTTAAAATAATTTTATTTGTAATCGCAGAAGCTGTGCATTCGCCACTTTGACTGGCGGTGAAGCCACCATTTGGAGTTTTTAATAATTTGGCTCCGGTGGCTAAGAATAAAACTTTTTGTGAAATGGGATTTTGATCAGTGACTTCGGCGCCATTTAAAATTTCCTGTTTTGAAAGCTGAACACCGTCGTATCTTTTCATAGTTCGATCAGAGCAGCTAAATAAACTGGTGGTTGCGCCAAGCACAAATAATAGAAATAAAATTTTTATAAACCCTGTATCATTCTTCGACACTTGAACTGACATGAAACCCCCCGGTTTTGGTTCTAAATCAAACTGACTTCTACAGAGGCCATTTAAGTTTAAACCATTGTCTTGTTTTAAGAATAAAGCAAAGGTCAGGCCATTCGGCCTGCATTCGTCAGTGCCAAAGGGCTTGCAGCTGGTAGTGCCATTCGGCCTGTGGAAATTTTTGCCGACTGACCAAAGTGTATTTTTTTGAGATATCACATGCTGTTATTTGGTTCTATCCTTTGAACAGCGTAAAATAAAACTGTGGCACGTCTATCTGCGAAGTCCTTAAAAACACTGTCCGTTTTTTATTTTCTGATTTTAATGATCGGAATGTTGTCGGGTTGTCCCAAAAATATTTTAGCAGGCAAAGCTTCGAAAATTGATCCGGGTCATTTAATTACGGCACCCGTTGCATTTTTATTAACGTCAGTTGTGGCTGGTGACACAACCGCGACAGTCAGTTTTCCGGTTGTGACGAATGCCGCAAATTATGTGACGTCATACAAATTAGCCTCGTCATCGGTTTGGATCGCATTTTCAACTGCGACCGCATCACCGGTGACAGTGACGGGTTTAACAGATGGTTTAATTTATGATTTCAAAGTTGCTGCATCGAACGTTGCGGGTTCTGCGGATTCAAATATTTTACAAGCGACGCCGAATACATTTCCTGATCCTTTTTTATTAACTTCAGTAGCGGCTGGTGATCAGCAAGTTTTTGTAACTTGGCCGAATACAACGGGCGTGGGACCGATCAATTACATTGTTCGTTATGGAACCACATCTGGAACATACACAACAACTGTAACAACTTCGGCGGTCAGTCCGTTGACAGTGAATGGTTTAACAAATGGTGTGACTTATTATTTCAGAGTTTTCGCTGCAAATTATATTGGAGAAACTCAATCATTGAATGAAATTTCTGTTGTGCCGACGTCATTGCCGTCGATTCCGATGGGATTATCTTTTACGGGCTCTGTGGGAACAACATGTTCATTGGGGTGGACAGCATCAGTGGGGATTCCACCGATTGTGTATTCTGTGAAACAAGCATTTGCTCCGACCTCGGCAGCAACATCAGGAACAGCCATCGGCAGTTGTACTTTGATAACGCCGACGGCCTGTGTGGTTTCGGGTTTAACGGCCGGAGTCAGTTATAATTTTGCAGTTGAAGCCAGTAACGGCGCTGGCAGTTCTGGTTTCTCGACGGATCTGGCGTGTAATCCGGTGCAAAATTCATTTACGATGACAAGTGCAGCGCCGACGTCATCGATTTCTGTTGATGTTGCTTATCCGGCAGCTGTCGGTGCGACTTCATATACAACAAAATATTCTTTGATTGCAGGTACTGCCAGTTCAGGTGCGGTCGGTTGTAATGCAATTGCAGGCACCACGTGTTCAATCACTGGATTAAATCCGAACACGACATATTATTTTATCACAACCGCAAATTC
>CANBND010000189.1 GCA_947370945.1 Pseudobdellovibrionaceae bacterium
GTGGCTTTGATCCTTACAGTAACAGCAAAGGCTGTTCAGAATTAGTAACGTCAAGTTATAGAAATTCATTTTTTAAAAAATCTGGAATTCTTTTGGCCAGTGGGCGCGCAGGTAATGTGATTGGTGGCGGCGACTGGGCCGCTGACAGATTGGTTCCTGATATTATTCGATCTGTATTAAACCAAAAAACTTTAGAAATCAGAAGCCCCAGGTCAACCCGACCATGGCAACATGTGCTTGAGCCGGTGGGTGGATATTTTCATTTGGCTGAAAAATTATCTCAAGACGGAGCCGGTTTTGACGAAGGATTTAATTTTGGTCCATCAACGAATGATCACTGCGATGTTGAAACGATTATTCAAACTATGAATAAATATTGGAACAATAAAATTAAATATGAAATTATTAAATCAGAAAACAACCCTCATGAAGCACATTATTTAAGTCTGGATTGCACAAAGGCTAAAAACAAACTGGGTTGGGTTCCCAAATGGAATGTTGACCAAGCTTTGCAAAAAACCGTTGAATGGGTTTCGGCTTATCAAGAGCAAAAAAATATGCGTGAAGTTTGTTTGAGTCAGATTGAACATTATGAAAATACTGATCAATAGCCTAAGGGCTTGTTTTCTTTAGAAATTGTGTCGCTAATTGGGACATTGAGCTGTAGCTATAAATAAGGATTTTTTTATTATGACAAAAAAAGCTAAAACTGGTACTATAAGTACCAGCAGGGTTGCCGATAAGAAAGAGTTGCTTTTTGAAAAAGTGACTCAGGTTTTTAAGAAAATGTTAGTTTTATTAGGTGCGGGTAAATTAAGGATTCATCCGCACGCGAATGAAAGAATGGGTCAGCGCAATGTTATTTATTTTGAGATTCTGCAGGCTCTTTCTAATGGAAGATACATTGAATCGAGAGATCGATTTAGTGAAGTTCACAAATCTTGGCAGTATTGCATGGAAGGATACACAGTGAACCTTAAGTTTTTAAGATTTTAAGATTAGGTGTCGCTTTCGAAAAAGTGCAAAAAACAAATGAAAGACTTTTGGTTATCACTGTTATTGATATAACTAAAAAGAAAGGTTGATTTGTGAAATTAAAAAATTATTTATGGAATGGTTTTGGTTTCCCAGTTATATTCGTTGAGTTACCAGCTATTAAATTGCGAGGTGAATTGATTCCAGATGTTGATTTTAATAAAATTGCCCCAGACATCATTAAATTTATTTGTACTGAGCAGATTTTTCCTTTAAGTGGGAACCAAGTTAAATTTTTTAGACATGTTTTGGGATTTTCATTAAGAGATTTTGCAAAGCTTGTGGGTGTAACGCATCAGTCGCTTATGCGATGGGAAAGCAAAAAAAATCATCCGGCTAAAATTGAAGCTCATATAGAAATTGTACTACGTATTTTAATGCTTAGAAAATTTGATGGAAAATCAAAACAAATTTTAGATGCGACTCATCAGGTTGAAGACGTCTCTAAACTGAAAGTTGCCACGTATAAACATTTTGCTCCGCTTATGGTTCCAGAGAGTGTTTCATGTGCGTATTAAGTATACCTGCATATGCACTTGACTGGCCCTGCAGTCCAAATCTAATAAAGAGACTTGGGATACCCTAAAGATCTAAGACAATTTGATCGTATTTTTTCAAGCGATGAAGCGTGCCTGCATTTCTTAGAGCAAGTTCGCTGGGGGAAATCTTTCGAATGTCAGGCCGCAAGAGGGCTTTTGTTTCAACGAGTTCTTGAAAACTCTGTTCAAATCCGGCCCGCACCGTACCGCGAAATAATCGATCGGAAGCCGTAGGGCCAGTTAAGTGCATATGCAGGTAAGTATATTATTGTATGAAGAAAAATAATAACATTTTAAATCAAAAATTATATTCAAATATCCAAACGATTATTGAGTCGTCAAAAAATGCGGTTTCGCGTGCGGTGAACAGTACAATGGTCAGAGCCTATTGGGAAATAGGGCGACTGATTTTTGAAGAAGAGCAAAAAGGAAAAAGTCGAGCTGATTATGGAAGTTATATTGTAGAATCTCTATCTAAGCAGTTGATTAAAGATTACGGAAAAGGCAGCCCGTCAATTTTATATGAAAGAATGTACAAATTCAGGATGGTCTGTTCGTGAATTGGAAAGGCAAACGGCCTCGCTGCTGTTTGAACGTTTAGCGCTTAGTAAAAACAAAAAACAAGTTCTGACGTTATCTCAAAAAGGTCATGAAATTTCACAGCCATCAGATCTGGTTAAGGACCCCGATGTTTTGGAATTTTTAGGATTAAAAAAAGAATCTGTTTTTTATAATCGCATTGCAAAAAGTTTTGTTTTGATTGATTTGAAATTAGGAAAACTAACTCATCAACACATCGGTCAGATGCAAATGTATTTAAATTACTATAAGCGAACAGAAAAAATACAAGGCGAGAATGATCCGATTGGTATTTTATTGTGTTCAGATAAAAATGACAGTGTTGTTGAATTTACTTTGCCAGAGGGTAAGCAAGAAATTTTTGCGTCTAAATATAAACTGACATTGCCAAGTAAAAAAGAACTTAAAGTCGAAATTCAAAAAGAAAGAAAACTGCTGGAAAATTATTCTCGCAAGGTCAGTAAATGACCGTGATCAGCGAAGACGCATTGGAGTAGTATTTTGATAGAACGGTAAACATTTTCTGTCCAATCGTCATATTATGTCGCTCAGTGCTATTTAGTGAAAAATAAAAGTAAACTTTAGAGGAATATTTCAGTCCATTTACTTGACCATTTTTTATCTTAGCTAGATAATTCATTTAATGAAAAAAATGAAAGTCGCCATTCTTGGCAGTGGCAATATTGGTACAGATTTACTAATTAAAATTATACGGTCCGAATATTTAGAATGCAGTGTTTTTATTGGAAGAAATTTTTCTTCGCAAGGTATTCAAAAAGCACAATCTTTGAATATTAAAGTCTCAGCTGATGGGATCGATTATATTAAAAAAAATCCTGATTGCTGTGATATTGTTTTTGATTGCACTTCGGCCGTTAGCCATTTTGAACATGCGCCAGTTTTGGCTGATCTTAAAAAATTTGTTGTCGATCTGACTCCTGCTAAAGTAGGAACAATGTGTATTCCTGCTGTAAATATGACTGAAGCTTTAAAATCAAATAATGTGAATATGATTACTTGTGGTGGTCAAGCTTCGATTCCTGTGGCCTATGCGATTGGACAAACACAAACTGAAATTGAATATATCGAAGTTGTTTCTGCGATCGCTTCAAAAAGTGCTGGGCCGGCAACTCGAGTTAATTTAGATGAATATATTCATACGACCGAAGAGGGTATTAAAAAATTCTCTGGTACTATGAGATCAAAAGCAATTTTAAATTTAAACCCAGCGATTCCCTGTATTAATATGCAAACAACCATCATGGCAAAAGTGAAACAACCCAATATAGAAAAATTGAAACCTGTCTTGGATCAAGTTATTCAAAAAGTAAAAAGTTACGTTCCGGGTTATGAAATTATTGTTGGACCGGTTGTTGAAGATGGTCGAATTTTCATTACATTAAAAGTTAAAGGTCTTGGCGATTATTTACCTGCCTACGCTGGAAACTTAGATATTATTAATTGTGCCGCATTGGCTATTGCTGAAGAATACGCAAAAAAATAATCGAGGTCTTTATGAGAAAAATTTTAATCAGTGACCCTTCGCTGCGTGACGGAAACCACGCTGTTCGTCATCAGCTAACAAAGGACCAAGTTACTAAGTATTGCAAAGCTGCAGACGTGGCCGGGATTCCCATCGTTGAAGTGGGGCATGGTAATGGCATCGGTGCATCTTCATTACAGCTCGGTGAATCGGCTTGTATTGATGAAGTGTATTTAAAAACGGCGCGTGAAAATTTAAAAACTTCAAAACTTGGAATTCATATGATTCCCGGTTTTGCAACGATTGATAAAGATTTGAAATTAGCAATTGACTGTGGAGTCGATGTTGTTCGCGTAGCTTCGCATTGCACAGAAGCTGACATTACGCAGAGACATATTGAGTACTCCCGAAAGCAAAATAAAACGACTTTCGGTGTTTTGATGATGTCACACATGGCTAGCCCTGAAATTTTATTAGAAGAAGCCAAGAAAATGGAGTCCTACGGGGCACAAACTCTAATAATAATGGATTCAGCAGGTTTTTATTTACCCGATGACGTTAAAGAAAGAATCACAACGTTGGTGAATGGGTTGACAATTCCGGTAGGATTTCATGCTCATAATAATTTAGGAATGGCGATTGCAAACTCAGTCACAGCTATTCAATGTGGCGCTGATTTGCTGGATGGTTGCGCGCGCGGTTTTGGCGCTGGCGCTGGGAATGCTCAACTTGAAGTTTTAGTCGCAGTTCTTCATCGCATGGGTTATGCGACAGGAATCGATTTTTATAAAATGTTAGATGCTGCAGATATTGCAGAAAAAGAATTGATGCTAGCCCCCCCAACAATCAGTTCATTAAGTATTGTCAGCGGATTGTCGGGTGTTTTTTCGGGATTCATGAAGCCTGTCAGTCGTATTTCAAAAGAATTAAATTTAGATCC
>CANBND010000190.1 GCA_947370945.1 Pseudobdellovibrionaceae bacterium
CCAAGCTCTTTTGCATCAGGGACGTGCGACCCTTTATGTTCATATTGCAAAACAGTGTTGCTGCCATTTTCTTTGTAAGCATTTGTAAGTTTTAAAATACTTTTGTTTTTATCAACAAGCTCATCGTTTTCAGCATTCAAAATGGTAATTTTTTTATTTTTGACGGTATAAGCCCATGTTAAAGCGTCGAAGCTACTCATTTCTTTTCTGGCAAAATCAACATTCCAATTTATATTTGCTAAAGCATCTTTAATAATACCCTTCGCTTTATTTTTATCCAGAGTCATCGCATTTGCTAAGTCGCCGCCACCAAGCCCTAATAAGTAGCGATCAAAAAATGGATCTATACCCGCAGAAATAGCTGTCAGTAAGGCTCCTAATGATAATCCACCCACTTGTATTTGTTTTTGATCAACATGGTCCAGTGTTTTTAAAAGTTCACCAGCTACGCGAATATCAACCAATGACTGCAACAAACTATTTTTGAATTCATTGATATCAGCTGCAAACGGCGGAGCCTGTTGATTTTTTTTACGAGGGCCATATTCAGGCAAATAAATAATCATGACAACGCCTTTATTCATTTTGGTCGCCATTGAGGCAAACAGTTGTTCATCACTGATATCATTTGCAACGTGATGAACAAGTAACGTCGCTGGAAATTTGACTTGGCAGCCTTCGGGCATTGGCGGAGTGTAAACATATCCGTAAACTGTATTTGCCGGTGAATTTTCTTTTTGAATCGGGCTAGAAAATTGAAATTCTTTAAAATTTACAAATTGATCGTTTTGTTTTTTCCAAGTCAAATCTTTAAACTGATAATTTGAAAGAATTTGATCATAATTTTCTTTAAATTTTAATGCCTGTTCGACTAGAATTTCTTTATTAATATTTTCCGGACAGGAATGTGTTTCGGTACATTGATCTGTTGCAATTTGATTTGAGTAGAGCAGATCAATACCTTTTCGAACTTGTTGTTGCAATTCACTTTGTTCGGCCAATGAAAGTGTACCGATAGTTAAAATTAAAATAAAAAAATATTTTTTCACGATTATCTCCTGATTGAAGTAACTTCAAAAAACAAGCGCGCCAATTAAATTCAGTCCACTTTAGTAGTGAGCTCTGTCGATTAAAAACATCCCGTGTTTGCCAGCTGTCAAAACCCTCGACAGCAATCTCAAATTGATACGGCCTGTGTTATCCATCAATGAACAACAATTATAAACAATCGTTGTCAAACGTTACACCAGAGTATCGACTGTCTTGTGCGAAGAAATAAAGCTCGATTTACGTTTCAGAAAGTAATACGATCAGCAGATGAAATGTGTCTGTGTCTTGATTTTAGTTTTCTCAACAACTGTTTTCTGCAAAGAAAATGTATTTTCATCATTTCAAAATCAAATCAAAGACTGTGAAATAAAGTTAACTGAACTTAAGAGCATAAAAAATTTTTTAAGTTTGCATAATGAAATTCAGAAAAAATATTTACTGTTGTCTGAAAGAACACTGTACCGCGAACTGTATTTCCAAATTAAAAACGAAAACCGAAAAATCAAAGTTACAAATGATGTCTTAGAGCTTTTTAAAATTGGCGATGAGGAGCGGCATTCGATCATTAATGTCGACACGCGTCAGAAGACTAAAACGCTGCAGTCGCAGATAAGCCAGCTCGTGTTAAATGCAAAAATTGAAAAAGATTGGCAGAAAACTTTAGAAATACACGAAAATGGTCTAAAAATCGAAGCTGTTCGTGTTGATTCCAAAATTACACAACTAAAAATCAGTTCTGATAAGAATCTTAAAACTTTAGACTGCCAAGTGGTCAATGCCTCAGAAATTTGTATCTGTAACAAAGCGACAAATTAATCATTTAAGGCTTGCCACAAAAGCTCTAACTTCTATAATGATTTCAGGACTTTATCATTAAGAATTAACGATAAACGACGGACAAAAATAGCAAGAAAGACATTGAATATATTTTTATGGCTCAAACATCGACAAAAGAAAATTCATTAAAAAAGAAAACTTTTGATTTTAAAATTGCAGGAGTTTCTTATAAAATAAAAACTTCTCATGACGAACAAACCGTCAACGAACTTGTGCAACTTGTAAATTTAAAAGTAAATGAAGCGATGAAGGCCACGAAAAACGGTTCTTTTCAAAACGCAGCAGTGCTAGCAGCTTTGAATATGGCCGAAGAAATGTTGTTACTCAAAAAACGAGCTCAAGCAGAATTAGAAAAACTTGAACATAAAGCCGAAAAATTGTCTGAAGATATCGAAAATTCGAAAATGAATAAAGTCAGCTGGAATTAAAAATCCATAAACTTTAATTAATTCGGAGCTTTCGTTGTTAGAAAAAAATGATTTTAGAAAATCTATACTGGCGAAATTACGCTTGATGACAGAATCCGAGATTTCTCAGAAATCGCAGCGCATTTTTTCTTCGTTACAAAAATTAATGAATGAATTTTCTGGATCAGGTTCATGGGCCGGATTTCAATCGTTATCGACTGAACCACAAATTGAATTTCAAACGATCAAAGACATCGACTGGTGTTACCCCAAAGCCGAAAACCAAAAGCTGACATTTTGGTCGGGTTCAAAAAAATTCGAACATGCCGATTATAAAGTTTTAGAACCAACCGACGGCACAAAAAAAGAATTGGATCATCTGACGGGCATTTGTGTTCCGGCACTCGCATTTCATGCCGATGGCTATCGCCTGGGCAGAGGAAAAGGTTTTTACGATCAAACATTTCAAAATTTTTTGGGAACAAAAATTGGATTATGTTTTGATTTTTGTTTATCCAAAGAAACTCCGTTCGAATCACACGATTTAAAAATGGATTATATCATCACAGACTTACAAGTCATATCTACAGCATCAGCAGGAGAAAAATAATATGGAAATGATCATCGCCACAATTATCGGTTTAGTTTTGGGCGGTTTTGCAATGTTTGCGTTTAAACGCATCCAAGAACAGAACACAAAAAAAACAGCGCAATCTGAAGCGCAAAAAATTATTCAGAGAGCACACACAGAAGCTGCTAAATTAAAAAAAGATTCTGATTTGAAATCGAAAGATTTTGAAACCAAAGCGCGCAGAACAGCGGAAACAGAAATCAACAAACAAAAATCGACACTGAAAAATAAAGAAACACAACTTGAGCGTCGTTTGAAAGAAGTCGAAGACCAACACAAACAACGTAATGATGATAACGATAAATTAAGTTCGCAGTTAAAAGACCGCGCCGAAAAAATTTCAATTTCAGAAAATCGTTTGAAAGAAGTTGAAAAATCAACTGAAGATCAAATTTTATTTTTACAAAAAAAATTAGAAAATGTCGCGGGCATGTCGCAAGACCAAGCCAAGCGTGAATTATTTTTAGTGATGGAAGACGCTGCTAAAAAAGACGCTGCCAAACGTATTGCTGAAATCGAAGAAGACGCCAACAAAGAAGCCGCCAATAAATCAAAGGCCATCGTGGCGCGTGCATTGTCACGTTTCGCTTCTGAGTACACGTCAGAGCGTACGGTTTCAGTCATGAGTTTAACTTCGGATGAAATGAAGGGTAAAATTATTGGTCGTGAAGGTCGTAACATTAGAACACTCGAGGCCATGTGTGGTGTCGATTTGATTGTTGATGACACGCCAGAAACAATTGTTATTTCTGGTTTTGATCCCGTTCGTCGTGAATTGGCTCGTCGTACAATTGATAAATTAATGGAAGACGGACGCGTGCATCCAGCGCGTATCGAAGAAGTCGTTGAGAAACAACGTTCTGAATTACAAAAATCAATGAAAGAAGAAGGCGACAAAGTTGTCGTTGAATTGGGTATCACAGGTTTACACAATGAACTTGTAAAACTAATTGGTGGATTAAAATATCGTAGCACTCATGCGCAAAATGCATTGAACCATTCAATGGAAGTCGCGCATATTTCTTCATTGTTAGCTTCTGAATTAGGGTACAATGTTAAAATTGCAAAACGCGCAGGAATTTTACATGATATCGGACTTGCATCAGATCACACACACGAAGGTAATCACGCGGCGGTTGCGGCAGACCTTGCAAAAAAATTCGGTGAATCAGAAGAAGTTTGTCACGCGATTGGTGCGCATCACGATGAAGAAAAACATTCTTCAATATTGGCTTGGATTGTCCACGCTGCAAACATTTTATCAAATTCACGTCCAGGGGCTCGTCGTCCGCAAATGGATAATTTCATTAATCGCCTTAAAGACCTTGAAAGTTTATCAAATTCTTTTGACGGCGTTATTAAATCCGTAGCCGTTCAAGCCGGTCGCGAAGTTCGCGTCTTGGTTGAAAGTGCAAAAGTCACTGACGATCAATCGCAAATGTTAGCTCGTGATATCATTAAAAAAATTGAGCGCGAATTACCACACGCCGGAAGTGTTAAAGTCACTGTCGTCCGCGAAACACGTGCGGTAGAAATGGCGCGCTAGGACTATGTTTTTAGACCCGCAAGAACAGCTTGAAAGAATTAAATTCGGTACTGTGGATTTTATCACAGATGCCGATTTTTTAAAAAAACTTAAAAAAAGTTC
>CANBND010000191.1 GCA_947370945.1 Pseudobdellovibrionaceae bacterium
TCTGAAAGTCATTTATCGAGTTTTTGGTTTTTTAGGTGACAATAAATCTGCTGAAATAAATCAGTGTCGCCAACAAAACTATTAAATTATATTTTGAATTAACCCCGACCTAATATTGATTCAACGTATTCACTCTGATTAAAAATCCTCAGATCACCAATTTTTTCGCCGATGCCGATCAATTTGATCGGTTTTTGCAATTGATCAACGACACCCAAGGCAACGCCCCCCTTGGCTGTTCCGTCCATTTTCGTAAGAACCACACCCGTTAATTCAAGGGCTTTATTAAATTCAACAGCTTGGTTCAACGCATTTTGTCCTGAATTCGCATCCAGCACAATCCATGTTTCATGCGGAGCCGTATCGATCACCTTGGTCATGACTCGTTTTACTTTTTTTAATTCATCCATTAAATTACTTTGCGTGTGTAACCTGCCCGCCGTATCTAAAATCACATAATCAAAATTTTTCGCTTTCGCTTTCGTCACGGCATCAAATGCAACGGCTGCAGGATCATTCGTATTTTCGGGCCAAAAAATTTCAACCAACCCTTCTGACCCAGAGTTGTTGTTTGCACGATCTGTCCAAACTTTGAGTTGTCCGCCCGCCGCCGCACGAAATGTATCACCGGCTGCCACTAAAACTTTTTGATTGAGGCTTGCAAGTTGTGAAGTGATTTTACCAATCGAAGTTGTTTTCCCCGCACCGTTCACACCGACAACCATTAATACCGTTGGGCCCGCAGTAGCTTTTGAAATTAAATCGATCACAGATTTTGATTTTTTTTGTTCTTCGTGCACCGGAGATAAAATCAAATTCATTTCTGATTCAAGAGCGGATTTGATTTTCGATAAATCCATCATTTCAGATTTTGAAAGGTCTTCTGATACTTTTGTTAATAATCTTTCGACTGTTTTTGGTCCCAAATCACTGGTGTAAAGAATTTCTTCGATTTCGTCTAAAACTTTTTTCTTTTCAGTGCTGTTTTTAGTGAATGCATTTTTGATACGTCCGAAAAAATTTTCTTCCGTTTTTTTTAAAGCGTCTGAAACTGAAGCTTCTTTTTCAGAAACAACTTGAACGATTTTTTTTTCTTCAATGACGGCTTCAGGTTGAACCAGTTTTTCTTTTTTTAATTCTGGTTCGGTTGATTTTTCTAACTCAGTCGGTTTCTTTTTTTTCAGAATCGAAATCGTGATCGGAATTGCAATCGCTAAAATCAAAACAACAATAAAACCCACCAGGTACATCATCATATTTTCAGTTGAACTGTTCATTTAAGATCCTTTTAATTTTTATATTTTTTAAACTTTTACATTTTCGACATCATAGGGACAATGTCTGCAGTTGTTTTTACAACAATATCCGCGATTTTTTAAGAAGTAACTGGTCATGACTTGATAGCCCGTAACAGGATCAATGTAGAAATCTGACTGTGCCGCATACGCTTCGCTATGAACATTAAAATATAAAGGGATTGATTCATCATCAATCCCTTTATGAGGTTTGTCGTTAGACATTTATTAACGAATATCAGCTAATGAAACAGAAACCATCGTCGATACACCACGCTCTTGCATAGTCACGCCGTAAAGTTTCTGTGCGACTTCCATTGTGTGTTTATTATGAGTCACAACGATAATCTGTGAACGCTTCGCCATTTCTTTAACTAATTCATTGAAACGGAAAACGTTGGCGTCATCCAGTGGCGCATCAACCTCATCCAATAAACAATACGGAGACGGCTTAACCAAGAAAATCGAAAATACCAGTGCCACTGCGGTTAATGCTTTTTCACCACCCGACATCAATGACACGTTTTGCATTTTCTTACCCGGAGGCTTTGCAATGATTTCAATACCCACTTCGCTCTTGTCTGGATCTTCGACGATTTGTAACATCGCTTCGCCGCCACCAAACAGAACTGGGAACACTTTTTGAAATCTTTCATTCACTAAATCAAAAGTTTCTTTGAAACGTTTTGAACAGATTTTGTTAATACGATCAATCACTTTACGTAATTGTTCTTTCGCATCGGTTAAATCTGCGTGTTGTTTAGTTAAGAAATCATAACGTTCTTGAGTTTCAGAATATTCAGCAATCGCTGACAAATTCACTTCGCCAATTTTTGATAATTTTTCACGAAGATCTTTCAGCTGCTCATCGGCTTCCGCTGGATTGCCTTCTCGGCCCTGATATTTTTCGATGATGTCTGATAAAATCAACATGTATTTTTCACGTGTTTGATCAACCAGATACTGTTCTTTCATTTTGGCTTGCTCGAGCTTTAATTGAGCCTCATTCATTTTTGCCAAACGCTCGTTACGCTCACGTGAATTACGATTTACTTTGTCTTCAAGCTCACGAATATGGGCCGTTTCAATTTCAAATTGATTTTTAAAATTAGCCATCTCAAGACGTTTAATTTCAATATCCGATACCATGCGCTCGAAATCAATTTTCGCTTGCTCAAGTGCATAATGACCATCACTCATTTGTGAATTATAGCCTTCCGCTTCTTCTGACATACGCGATAATTGCATATTCAAATCATCAACTTGCTTTGTGACCATTTCAAGTTGACGAGTTAATCCAGAATATTCTTGCGATTTTGAAGCCGCTTGAATTTGCAATTGAGTTAGCTCAGATTGTTTTTGCTCAAAACCATCTTTCATTGATTCGTATTCTGAATTTAAATTTAAAATTGAAGATTCTAATTCAATTTTTTGTGTACGAATTTGAATTAAATTTTCAGAGTATTCAGAAATTTTTTCATCCATTGAATTGATTTGATCTGACAAACGACGAACTTCTTTTTCCTGCCGTTCAACTGCATTTTTAGCTTGCTCAAGTTCGTTATCAGCGCGTTCTAAATCTTTGCGGAATTCGGCGACTTTGATTTCTTGATCTTGACGGCGTTTTTGTGCGCCTTCGAAATCAGTAACGATATGATTTAATTGTTCTTCGGTTTTTTTCAATGCGGCTGTTGCCAGCGCAAGTTTACCAGCCCATTCAGATTTTTTATCCGATAATTCTTTGATTTCACGACGACGTTTTAAAACACCTGATTCAGCAGATTCTTTTGAACCGCCTGTTAAAATACCATCTGCACTTAAAGTATCACCGTCTGGTGTGACAAATGTCCAACCGGCATAATTAGGACGTAATTCCAATGCTGTACGAATTGAATCAACAATCGCAACGCCTGACAAAATATGCTGAACACTTTCAGAAAATTTTTCTTCAGATGTGACGACTTGGTTTAACAAACCCAATACTCCGGGTTGGTTTTTAGGATTACTTTGCGCCAAATTTTGCGCTGCCATTTCATTTGAATAAAAACTTGAACGTCCTGAATTGTTTTGTTTTAAAAAATCAATCGCACTTGTAGCATCATTTTGTTTTGTCGACAGAAGCATCTGCAATTTTGTACCAAGTGCTGCTTCCATCGCGATTTCAAATTCAGCCGGAACTGAAATGACTTCAGAGACTGGAAAAAATGATTCAGTCACAGTGCCATCAGCGTGCATTTCTTTCTGCGACTTCGCTTTTGACCAAAGCATGACTTGCTTTACGCCTTCTTCGAAACCTTCAAAATTTGAATGCAAATTTTCAAGACCATATAACATCGATGCTGTTTCATTTAAATTGTCTTTGAAAGTTTGAACTTCTTCGTGTTTTTTAGCCTGTTGTTCAGATAATATTTTTTTGTTGGCTTCGAAAGATTCAACGTCATTTGACAGGTCTAATTGCAACTGACGATTTTGATCCAATTCTGTGCTGACTTTACGACGGCGGTTTTCAAAATCATGAGCCGTTTCGCGCAATTCATTTAATTTAATTTCTTCGTCTGCTGATCTGTCAGAAATTTCTTGGCGCTGAGTTGAAATTGAATTTAATTTTGCATCCAAAGATGATTCACTCTGGCCTAAAGCAAACTGTTCACGACGTTTGATTGTTAAATCTTCGTCGATTTCAGTATAACGCTTTTGATTTGCCGAAAACGATTCTGATTTTTCTGCAGCATCTGTCGTTAAAAATTCAGATTCTGATTTTAATTCTTCAACTTGTGCCAATAATGTTGATTGATCACGCGATAATAATTCATGACGAGCCTTTTGTTCGTTTAAAATATTACCTGTCATTTGTTCGTTACGCTTAGCTTGCTCTAAAGTGAAACGTAATTCCTGAATTTCCAATTCTTTTTTCTGAACAGCGGATTGATGATTATAAAAATCTTGTTGTTTCGTTTCAACGGCTTTTTCTTGCTCTAAGATTGTTAATTTTAATGTTTCAAGTGTGGCTTGCATTTGCGAAAGATCGGCTTCTGAACCAACTTCTAAAGATTGAGCTTCGTCAAATATTTTTTGTGCCTCATCAGCCACACGTTTTAGTTCTACGTACTGAATTGATGATAACCACAATTCAAGATCTTCGATTTGAGTTTTAATATTTTTATAACGTTCCGCACGCTGGGCTTGACGTTGCAAAGAATCGATCTGGCGCTTTAATTCACCAATGATGTCCTGCAAACGAACCAAGTTTTG
>CANBND010000192.1 GCA_947370945.1 Pseudobdellovibrionaceae bacterium
GTTGTTTACAAAACAAATTTTTTCAAAAATTTCATGATCCATGAATTGTGATGACGAAGGCTTGTTGGGCGAAATTTGATTGATACATTTGTCACGCATTTGATTGAGCATTTGCCCCCCGTGTTTACCTAAAAAGCTAGATAACTCAGGTGGGAACTGCACACGCGTGCCTTCCATAGCCATCCAAACTAAATAATTTGGTGCATAATTTTTTTTATCGTCACCATTGCCTGTAATGAATTTTTTTAAATTTTCATTCTTATCACCGAATAAACCACTCATAAAATTGGCAACACGTACGCTGCCGCCCGACCAAGTTAAAATTCCTCGCGCTAGACTTGAATTACCGTCGGCTTTTTCACCATGGCATTTCATGCACGACGTTCGGTAATACCAAGAGCCCGGAGTCGTTGAATAAACTTCCCCGAAAGGGCGCTTTGGCTGATCTCCGCGCATCATCCACGGACGAATGTCCTCTTTGAATAATTGGACTTCAGGAAAAGCACAGATATCTTTTTTGCTCCAGTAACCAACGGCGTATTTTTTTGAAAATGCCGACTGAAGCTCTGGCGTAATTAGTAAAGACTTAAATTTATCTGACATCCCTGATTTCGGATCATTCCAATCTGATCGCTTAGGCGTGTAATTTTTTGGATCATCAGCAATTGTGAAGTCTTGATCGATCCATTTAAATTCATTTTCTTTTTTGCACGATGGCTCCCAAAAATTTGCAGCCTCTTCACTTTCGAAACTGCGAATCCACTTACCAATCAAACGCAACGCTTTGCAATCAGGACTGCCAGGTGTATTCATTGGCATCTGACTGGTCATTCCCAATTGCGCAGATGAATCTGAAATTTTTCTGTAAATGTGGCTTTGATCGAGCTCTCCGTTTTGGTGAACAATTAATCGCGATGGAATTTGCGTCGATTTTGTTTTTGTATTAAATTGAAAAATTGAACCTGCTGTTAATTCAAGGTTAATTCCATTTTCTTTAGTAAATGCCAAACCATTCGGGTTATGACAATGAGCACAGTTGCCAACCATATAACCTTGCGCTCGCAATTCATGAAGATTTCGAGATCTCACTGTGCCCTCTGTTTCAAGCTTGGGCCACTGATCTGCTGCCGGCGCAGATTCAAACATATCGTAATCAATAAATCTTTGAACCTGTGTTTTTTCTGCTTCTGAGATAGCTTCTTCGCGACCTGCTTCAAAAAGATTTCGACGATTTAATTGTAGCGCACTAAAACCTAAAACTGTATTTTTGCCTGCAGATCCCATATGACAATCTAAACAGCGCTGCAAACCAGGAATCGCATAATTACGTTCTGCACCGGAGACATCATCAACACTGACTTTAAAAATAATGTCTTTAAATCCCGTACCGTCCCGATAAGGGACTTCAACAAGCGTTGCGGTCTGTTCGGTCTCGTCCCATTTATAAGATCCAAATAAAGACTTTTCCCACGGTGTGCGCACAACAATCAATCGAGTTTCTATACGGCGATACCTAAATTTTCCGTTGGCTTGTTTTATTTTTTTATAAAATGTTTTATAAAATCTTGTATTGTCTGGAACCTCTAATTGTTTTGTTGTTGAATTAAATAAAATTTTTTGTTTTTTGTATGATAATAATTCACGTTTTACAGGCAAATGAATCCAGCGGCCTTTGTTATTGTTGTCAGCCCATAATGGATATTCAACATTATAAGCAACAGTCCCACGCTGTGCCAATTCAAATGCATCTAATGAAAACAAATCTGTTTCGGATAAATCTTTTGGAAGTTTATTTGCGTTTTCAAATTTTCGATCCATTTTATAATCAAAACCAATTAATTTTGCAGACGGAGTACATTCGCCCAGATCGCTACTGCGCACACGCGGTTGCCTGATCGGATCCGTCGTATCACTCGAGCCCGAACTAAATACTCCATTCGGTTTACCATGATCAATCCACGACTTCACTTGATCAGATATTTTTAAAAACAATTCTGGATTTTTTTCGCGACGTTCTTTCGGAGGCATCCTCTTACTGTCATCAGAATAATTTAAATATTCATAAACTTTTTCTGCAATTTCATAATAACCAGGATAAAATTCTGTTTTTCCAGCGATGGTCCGAATTTCACCTTGATAGGAATCTATAAATGTGAAATTGCCGCTTCTTGATGGTGCCATATGGCAATTCATGCATGATGAAAAAATATTTTCGCGGATATCATTAAAACTGAGTCGTCCGCTGCCAGCTTGACCTTGATAAACGATTTCATCATAGCTAAAAATTTTTTCGGCAGGCTTACACAGTAAATTTCGAATGCTAACGGGAATTTCTTCTTTCTTTGTATTTCCGCATGAAAATGCAAAGAAAACAGAAAAGCAAAGAAGCAGAAAAGATTTAAAATCTTTTCTGCTTTCGTTTATTTTCATGTTCGAAAAATAAGGGATTTTTTCGAGCATCAAAGACCTTAATCAATTGTTACAAAGTCATGATCTTGAACAATAGGGTCTAAAAAAGAACGATCTAATAGATAACCTAATAATTCTTGTTCGGCACCAGCTGGTGATTTTGAACCAGATGCTTCATAGATGAAAAGTTTGCGCGATAATGGGTATGAACCATTACGAATTGTTGTCGTGTTTGGCAAAATTGCAACTTGCCCAGCTTTTTGCATTATCGCAACTTCACGATTTTTTGCAGTGATTGCACTTAGACCTGCATAACCGATCGCTTCAACTTCTGTTCCTGTACGATCTGCAATATCAGCTGTTTCATTCACAACAGTTACGCAAGCGCCAAAAGTTTTTACGCCAACTAAGTTTTTAAAAGTATCAGTCGTACCGGATTGATCGTTACGGCGATACGCTTTGATCGGACCATTTTTACCAGAACCCGGAACTTGATTCCATGATGTAATATCACAAGTAAAAATTTTTGATAAAGTCACAAAATCTAATGACACTAATGGATTAGATGAGTTTACATAAATACCGATACCGTCTAAAGCAATCACATGACCCACTGGAACAATACCTTTTACTTTTGCAAGATCTAAAGCTTCAGGTTTAAATTCACGCGACATCGCAGTGATCGAAATCTCAGCGTTTGCCATTGCTTTTTCGCCGACGCCACTGCCGCCGCCAGTATAAGCAATTTTTTGGTTCATGCCGGCTGCGATAATTGCATCTGTCATTACTCCACCCATAGTATCTGAACCCGAAATACTCACTTTAGTTTGTGCAATTGCAGCTGTTGCTGCAGTTAATAAAACTGCGATCATCATTTTTTTCATAAACGTGTCTCCTTTGTTTATTTTGCTTAATTGCAAATTTTTATTTTTTGCAACGTAAACAAATAAATTTCAGAAATCATGTTAGGTTTTTATTAGGAGCTTGTGCGAAATTTAAAACTGACACAATCTTAACAAACCGTGCGCCCTATATTTAGTATGTTAAACCTGCCTAGGAGTATATATGTCTTTCGAGTTAACAAATTGGCTCAGTTGGTCCAACCCTGTTTCATTTTGGTGGGTGTTTTTAATCACAGTTAGTTTTATAAATATCTGTTTTTGGATCTGGACACAAAAATATTTATCAGCTCAAACCACCGCGACAGATTATTCAGAAAACAATATATTTATAAAATCAGTTGCTTGGTTATCGCTGTTATATGTTTTAGGTTGTGCATTTAGATCCGTTTTACCTAGAGCCGATGTTCAACGAATTTGTCTGTATGATACGTGGATGTCCAGTGTATTTATAGGTCGATCGATTGCAACAATCGCAGAACTGGCCTTCGTCGCCCAGTGGGCCATTGTCTTAAATCAAGTTTCAAAATTGGTACAGTCTAAAATTGTTGAACAAATTTCAAAATTAATTTTTCCTTTAATTTTTATGGCCGAGTGTTTTTCTTGGTACGCCGTCATTCGTACACATTACTTTGGCAACATGATTGAAGAATCCACATGGGCATTAACGTATTTTTTAATTCTAATTTGTCTGATTAATTTATTACCAAAATTTAAAAATGCTTTTAAATTTGTAATCGCCATATCTATCGTTTGTACGGCCTTGTATGTTTTGTTTATGATTCAAGTGGATGTTCCAATGTATTTTCACCGTCTGCAAGTTGACAACCTCAGCGGGAAAGCTCTACTTTCATTTTCTGAAGGAATTCATGATTTGCAAACACGATGGATTGTCACACATGATATAGAAAAATGGAAAGATGAGATTCCATGGATGTCACTTTATTTTAGTGTCGCTGTATGGACAAGCTTAGCCCTTTGCTATGTTCCGTTAACCAAAGCTCATTTAAAAAAATATCTAAAATAGTTTAACATAGCTTAAATATACACACAGCCTGACATTTTTTTGTCATTTTAAAAAAACAATAGCGCTAAATTGTCTATATTCAATTTAACAAGCACGCAATTTGAAGTTATCACTGTATGACTAAAACACTATGTCTCATTTTGATATTATTCACTCAGGCTGTATTTGCG
>CANBND010000193.1 GCA_947370945.1 Pseudobdellovibrionaceae bacterium
TGACCAGATTGAAAAATACAGGGCCACGAAAATTTCCGACGTGCAAAAAACTGTACACAGTCGGGCCGCAGACATACATGTTTACTTTATTCGGAGTTATCGATTTAAATTCTTCGATGGATCTGGATAAGGTGTTGTAAACTTTTAACATATTGCAATCACCTTTTCAGCTCGCGCAATCAAAGATGATTTTTTCATTAACGGAACAATCAATTTTAATTCAGTGCCATGAGGCTTACCAATCACAGCCACACGCATTGGCATAAATAAATTTTTACCTTTAACATTGGCCTTGGTTTTAATTTCATTTTCAATGCGCATAAAATCTTCGGTCGTCATAAATTCAGTTTGAATTTCGGAAACCAGATCTTTCCATGTTTGCAAAACCATTTTTGTTGTTTCGATTTTTAAAAACTCGTCAGACTCTGGATGGATTACAAATTTTGAATCATCAAAAACTTCGTACAAAGAAACAGAGTCACTAAAAATTTCCATTTTAGGTTTAAAAACTTCAACCGATTGCATTTGCCACTTCAAATCACTAGTTAAATCATTGGGCAGTTGAATTTTTGCTTCTGTCAAAAATGGCAAAATGCTTTTCCATAACAACTGCGAATCCATCGCACGCAAATACTGCGAATTCATCCATTTTAATTTCACACGATCAAAAACTGCACCTGATGCGTTTAATCTTTCCAGCGAGAATAAATTTTTCATATCATCCATCGAAAAAAGCTCGCAGCCTTCAGGATGCGACCACCCCATCAAGGCCATAAAATTATTCATGGCCTCTGGCAAATAGCCATCCCGTCTGAAATTATCACACGCCACGGCACCTTTGCGTTTTGATAATTTTTGGCGATCATCATCCAAAACTAATGAAATATGACCAAACTGCGGAATGGGAAAGCCTAATCCTTCGTAAATCATTAATTGGCGCAAAGTATTTGGCAGATGTTCTTCAGCACGCAAAACGTGCGAAATTTTCATCAAGGCATCATCGATCACACAACAAAAATTATACACCGGCATGCCGTCGCTGCGTAAAATAACAAAGTCCCCGACCATATCGGATGGAAATTTCACTTCACCGCGGATCAGATCGTTTAAAATATAATCTTTGCGAAGATGTTTTGTTTTGAATCTGACGACTGCAGTTTTTCCCGTTACAATTTCCGCCTGCGCTTGCGCTAAAGTCCAATCCGCATAGGGCGATTCAATATGTGCATGCGTTCCATCGGCTTTATTTTTTTCTCGGACGGTTTCTAATTCAAGATCTGTCATAAAGCAGTAGTACGCTTTGCCTGAGTTTAAAAGTTCGTCTGCATATTTTTTATAATAATGCAGTCGCTGTGATTGTCTGTACGGAGCACATGGACCCATATCTTTTAATGTGATGGGATGAACGCCTTCGTCCCATTCAAGACCCAACCAAACCAAATCTTGCACCATCATTTTTAAGGACTCATCCGTTGATCTTGCAACGTCAGTGTCTTCGATGCGTAGAATAAATTTTCCATTATTTTTTTTTGCGAACAGATAATTAAATAAAGCAGACCGCGCGCCGCCGACATGCAGATAACCCGTTGGGCTTGGAGCAAAACGAACGCGGACTTCTGAGAACTGATTATTTAACTGACTATTAATCAGTGGACCTAAATTAGACATAAAAAAACCTCGATGTGAATCAAGGTTTAATTTTGTATGGAATGAATGATCTTGTAAACTATTTTAAAGTTCGATTTATTGAATGTTAAAAATTTCGCGAATTTCTAGGTCGGTATGAATCACATCTTTAACATCAGGAGCTAAATTTAACTCTTTCAATAAAAGTGATTTTGCTGTTTCAAGCATCTTTTTTTCGCCAGCCGAAAGATCTTTATCAACCTTCAGCACATACAAATCACGCAAGACCTGTGCAATTTCAATCACAGAACCTGTTTTAATCTTATCCATGTATTCACGGTATCTGCGGTTCCATGTTTGTGTATCAATTTTGACGTTTTTATCTTTTAAAATACTGACAACGTTGATGGCTTCTTCTTTTGAAATTAACGGACGAAGACCTACAGATTTGATGTTCGCTGCAGGAATCATGACTTTCATGCCTGTTTCAAGAATAACAACTGAGTAAAATTCGTGTTTTGAATTTAAAATTTCTTTCACTTCGATTTTATCGATACGGCCGACACCATGCCCCGGATACACTGCGTGATCTCCAACTTTGAACTGTGGCATTTGAACTCCTTAATAAAACGTACTGCGTGGATAATTCAAAAAAACCTTTGAACCATCAGACTTAACAATCAATGCTACTATCAGTATTTATATAGCGAATAACGTGCCTGCCTGATTTTATCTCAAAATCGAACAGTTTCATTATGAGCCACTAAACCCTATGATCTGTACCATTTTTGACACAATTCATCAATTTTTTGCTGACACTGAGACAATTATTGCTGTTATTTTTGATTTAATCAGATGAATTCGTGTAAAAACTGCAGAATTGTAAACGGACTAACTATATATCAAAGAAGCCCAAGTAAAGATAATAAAAGCATTTTTTCAACTAACCTATACCCGCTAAAGCTGTGGGACCATGTGTTTTAATTAATTCTTCACGAAGTAATTGATTTTCTTTACGTTTTAAATCGGGATCTGATTTAAAAATTTCAAAAGCACAATCACGCGCAGCCTTTAACAACTCAAAATCGCGCACAAGGTTTGCCATTTTAAATCCGGGCAGACCCGATTGCTTGACCCCCATAAACTCACCAGGACCACGAATTTCTAAATCGAATTCTGCGACTTTGAATCCGTCATTTGTTTTTTCCATAAATTCGATACGTTCGCGAGTTTCGGGGCTCATGGCGTAACCCATGATCATTACGCAAAACGATTTATGTTCGCCTCGACCGACACGACCACGCAATTGATGTAATTGTGATAAGCCAAATCGCTCGCTGTGTTCGATCATCATCAAATTTGCATTCGGCACATCCACACCAACTTCAATCACCGTTGTTGAGACAAGAATATCAATTTTGTGCTCTCGAAATTGATTCATGACTTCGTCTTTTTCGATGGGCTTCATTTTTCCGTGCAATAATCCAAAGCGCACTTTTGGAAATTCATTTTTTAATTTTTCATATTCATTGGTCGCATTTTTTAAATCAATTTTTTCAGATTCTTCAACCAATGGATACACCACATAAGCTTGTCGGCCTTTTTCGATTTGCTCGATCATGAATTTCACGGCTTGGGCACGTTTTGTTTCAGTGATGACTCGCGTTTGAATCGGAATTCTGTTTTTTGGCATTTCGTTAATGATCGAAACATCCAGATCACCATACACAGTCATAGCCAAAGTTCTGGGTATTGGGGTCGCCGTCATAATCAAAAAGTGTGGCGATTTATTTTGGGCTTGGCCTTTGTTTTTTAACAATCCCCGCTGCGCAACGCCGAACCTGTGTTGTTCGTCGATAATGACCAAACCGAGCTTACAAAATTGCACCCAGTCTTCGATCAAGGCGTGCGTTCCGATCAGTAAATGAATTTCGCCTGAAATTAATTTTTCTAAAAGTAAAATTCTGTCTTTGGCTTTTGTTTTTCCTGTTAAAATTCCGACAGCTATTCCTAAGGGTGTTAAAATTTTCTGTGCATTTTTAAAATGCTGTTCAGATAAAATTTCAGTCGGAGCCATTAAACAAGATTGATAACCCGATTCAAACGCTTCAGCGACAGTCAAAAAACTGACCAATGTCTTACCTGAACCCACATCACCTTGAACCAACCTGTTCATGGGTTGACCTGATCTGAAATCAGTTTTGATTTCTGCAAAAGATTTTTTTTGAGCCATTGTCAGCTCGAAAGGTAATGATTTTTCAAGAGCACGTGCAAGCGCGCCTTTATTTTCAATCAATAAACCTTTTTCTTTTTTCAATCCAGACCGGCGGGCTGCTAAATACATTTCAAGCCAAAAAAATTCTTCAAATATAATTCGTCTGTGTGCTTTTGATTTAAAGACATGATAATCGTTTGCAAATTCAACATCCGGAAAATGTATTTTTTGAAGAGCTTCGGCACGCGTTATTAAATCATAACTTTTCATTAATGACGGCGGAAATGATTCTGGTGGAAATTCTTTGAGCTGTTGAAACGCAGATTCAATGAGTTTATGAATTTTATTTGAAGCAATCCCTTCGTTTTCAACATAAATGGGGACTAATAAATCTTCAGAAGCCAGATCTGTATTTTCTACTTCAATATCTTTCAATTCTGGATGATGAAATTCAAGACGACCTCGGTAGTTGGTGACTTTACCGACCACGCGGACTTCTTTATGCTCATTAAATCTTTCAAAATAACCCTTATACGGAACGCGAAAAAATTTACAGCGAATTTGCGCCGATTCATCTTTAATTAAAATATCGTAAATTTTTCGCGAACTTCGCCCCATACTGTAACTTGATACATTCACAATTGAGGCCTTT
>CANBND010000194.1 GCA_947370945.1 Pseudobdellovibrionaceae bacterium
TTATTTTTGGCAAATAATTTTGTCCAAACGACGGGTGTAATCCAATTTTAATTAATCCCATCGGTTCATCCGATGACGATAAAAGGACTTTGAAATTATCTTCCCAATTTGTTTTTGTATTTTTTATAGCTTTTAAAAATTCTAAACCAGACGTGGTTAAAACTAAGCCGTTGTTTTTTCGGCTGAATAAATTTTGACCCAAGTCAGTTTCTAAACGATGCAAAGCGCGCGATAAACCTGACTGTTGAATACCCAGTATTTCAGCTGCCTTAGACACATTTAATGTTTCGGCGATCGTTAAAAAATAACCGACTTCTTTTTGAAAGATATCCACGTATTTGACTTTATCGAATCTGTACATTTTTGACATATGTTATTTATGAATATCAGATATTCTTAAATAAAGATATCAAAAGCAATAGTGACCCCATATATTTGCTGTCAATAAAGCCTTATTTTATTTAGCAACACTAAATTTAAACGTTACTATTTAGTAAATATGAATTGTTCACACAGGGCATAGGCATTATTTTATAAATAAGGCCTATGCCTTTAATTTTTTAACCACAAAGGGGATTTAAAATGAAAAAAATAGCAATCGCTACAATAACAACGCTCATTTGTTTAACGGGTTTTGCGCAAATACAAACACCGATACAACCGCAAGCACCTGCAAGCCTTGCCGGAGTTATGAAATCAATGGCGGTTTCACTTAAAAAAATTTCTACGCAAGCTACTGATGCGACTCAAAATGCGGCCTCTGAAAAATTGGCGAGTGATCTTTTAGACATGACAAAAAATTCAAAATTACACATGCCACAATCTGCAAATGGTCCAGATCAAGAACAACAATATATCAAGATGATTGACGATTTGCTGGTGCTTGAACAAGATTTAGTAGCAGCTTTTCACAACAACGACAACACTGCGGCATCGAATGTTTTAAACAAAATGATGACCGCAAAAAAAGAAGGCCATGTCGCTTTCAAATAACAACACTTAAAGAAGGAATTTTATGAAAAAAATAATTTTATCATCCGTTTTATTTTCAACTTTAGCATTCGCAGGTCCGGCACAAGCGCCGGCAACGGCTTCAGCAAAAACAACAAATGCAATTTCATTTAAAGCTGCCGCTGGCGAAACAGAATTTTCTGCCGTCGGCAAGCCCGCAATGATTAAAATCAATGGAAAAGGCCAAGGCCCCGAAGGTGTCATTACTTATGTTGGCGATGTAATTTCAGGAACAGTGAAAGTTGATTTGAATAAATTAACAACTGAAATTGATTTGCGCGATGACCACATGAAAAATAAATATCTTGAGGTTCAAAAATATCCGTCAGCAGATTTAACTTTTAAAGATTTTAAAAGTTCTATGGCCGTTGATAAATTAACTGATTCTGAAATTGAAATGCCTTTCACTGCTGACTTTACTATGCACGGAAAAACAAAACCCGTGTCTGGCACAATGAAAATTAAAAAATCACAAAAAACAATTACAGGCTCTGCTGAATTTTCTGTAAAAATCATGGAATACCTTGAAACGCTACCCAGTTATGCGGGTATCAAAATCGCCGAAGACGTTAAGTTAAAAATCAAGTTCAGCGGTACTTTACAATAATATTTTATTAAGCCACCATAAAACTATGAAAAATATTTTACTTCTTTTTTGTGTCTTATTTGCTGCGATCAATTCATTTTCATTTCCAGACATGATCCGACATGGCTATACAAACTGTACAGCCTGTCACGTTTCACCTGGCGGTGGCGGATTATTAAATGCCTACGGACGAAGTCTGTCGAAAGAATTGATCAGCACATGGAGTACAAAAAACGAAGCCGGAGTTTTACACGGACTTATCAACACAGAAAAAGTTGATGAATGGTTGGCTTTGGGCGGAGACATTCGCGGAGCGCAGGTTCACCAAGAAAATGATTTGGTGAAACGTGGTCGCTGGATCGACATGCAAAAAGGTTTTGAAATTGGTATTATTCAACCGAAATGGACCATCGCAAGTTTTGTAGGTCTTCAGAATGTTTCTGAAAATAAATGGTATCCGTATTCAACCAGATACTATGCGATGATTACACCGATCGATGCTTTGTATATTAAGTTCGGTCGATTTATGCCAAATTTTGGAATCAATTTACCAGACCATATTCTATCAACGCGCGGACCACTGATGTTTGGTTATGGTATGGAGCGCGATACTGCAGAAGTTTCTTGGCTTGGTGAAAATTGGAATTTCATTGTTAGTCATTACAAAACTCCAGAAAACATTTCTGCCAATAATCAATCGGGCAACACATTAACTGCGACCTACACGGTGTCGAACTTTAAGTCAGGGCTACAGTTTTTGTCTGAAAAAGACGATTTGCAAACGCGTACGATCACTGGTGCGATTGGATACCTGGGTTGGAGCAAAGAATTTGGTACGTTATTTGAAGCCGATCAAGTTGTAACTTCACCTTCAGCTGGTGGCCCCGATAAAAAGGGATTATCGCTGATACAACGAAGTGCTTACGAAATTTTTAAAGGCTTTCACATTGTTGCTCTGAATGATTATTTTCAATCTGATGTTGATAACGGAGCGACAAAAAATTATAAGTTTGGCCCGGGAATTCAATGGTTCCCAAGACCACATTTAGATTTACAAGCCTTTTGGACTCGCGAGCAGACTTCGACTTCAAAAGAGGGCGATTATGCGTGGCTGGTTCTTCACTACTATTTATAAAAATATTTTCACTCACAAAAATATTATCAAAATTATTTTTGTTAGTTTGTTTTTAACAAATTGTAATTATAAAAATTTAAAGGTTGATCCAAATGCAAGCGGCGGATCGAATACAAATTTGTCTGCCGACGCTTTAATTACAGATGAGCTCATCATGAGCTACTCGTTACAATCATGTCAAAAATGTCATGCTGGGGCAAAACAACCAACACTTGATTCGGCCGCCGCAGTTAAAACCAATATCACAAAAGTATTATCAGAAATCGCGGGCGGCGACATGCCACCACCCGAAAGCGGAACTCCGGCTTTAACTGATTGCCAAAAAGCACTTGTAAAAAGCTGGGCTGAAGCTTCTGCAAAAACTGTCGGTGAAGTTGCCGAATGTAAATCAGCGGGCATCGGAACTACGCCAGAACTGCCAATCATACCAATTGAGTTAATGCCCTTAAACTTTGAAACTTTAAACACCAGAATTTTACAACCGAAGTGTGTTCTTTGTCACAATCCTAAGGGTGAAGACTGGGAAGCTGCCTTAATTCCATTTACGTCATACACAGAAATTACATCTGGCGATAATTCAAAATACTGGAAAACGCTGGGCGCAGAAAGCAAAGTTTACGAAGAAATCAGTTACAATCATGAAACCGAAAACGATGGCATGCCGCCTAATGATTCTGGAGTGAAGCGCGTGACCAAAGAAGAAATGGATTACGTTGTTCGTTGGATCGACGCTGGAAAACCTGAATTGTAAATTCGTTTTTAGAATAGCCGCTTATATCGATCCACAAGCGGCTTTAATATAATTTTTAAATTCGACATTCATTTGCTGGGCTTCAAGGCCGATGGCTAATAATCCTAATTTTGCAGACCAACCATAAACATTTTCACTGGGGCAACTGGTGCGATCATCATATAAATCGCTGACGCATAATTTTTTATAAACTGCGCCTGGTGAATTTAAACTTTCGGTCGAAGATTTTTCAGCATGAGTCCGCAAAAATCCACCAGCCAATTCACAACCGACCATGTATATCACCGGTTCTGCCGAAGAATTTTCAGAGGTCACAATCGATGGAATACCTTCTTGGATAATGACTTCTTCGACGTCGCGTCCGCCTTTTGCGGCTTTCATTTTTTTTCTGGATTTATACGTCCACTCTTTCACTTCTGCGCCGCTGGAAACGCGAACAACGGCCAAACCATATGTTCCCGAATTATTTTTTACAAAACAAAATGGATCTTGGGTGATTCCGCGTTTTTGATATTCAGTTTTTAATTTTGCCAAAAACAAATCGACTTGCGTGGCCAGCAAATCACGGCTTTCGTCGCTGGTAATATCAAAGTTTAAAAATTCTTCCGTTTCAACACGAAATAAAAATGGATCAAACCCTGCGACTTCAGCAAATTCATTCACCAGTTTATTATAATTCAAAAAGTATCTGGATTTTTTACGTTGATACCAACCCAATTGCCTTGGCGGATTGATCGGTTTTGAAATTTGATTTCCCCAGTCTTCAAGCGACAACGAAAAATCATTATTACTAATAATCAAATCTGGATTAAATTCTTTTAAAAACGCGCTGTTTTCATAACCACTGTTCACAATAATTTTACGACCCGTGATGCTGGTTAATTCCAGCGGATTTTCAAGATTCGATGGAAATGCCACATGAACTGTGTATCCA
>CANBND010000195.1 GCA_947370945.1 Pseudobdellovibrionaceae bacterium
CAAAGTCGCTATATCATTGCTAAAGCTGGAATGGTTCGTGCTTACGTATTGAATGAATCTATTTATTCAAACGGAGTGTTTATGAAAAATATAATATTTGCGACATTAACAGCGATCACTTTTTTAGGATTTAGCTGCGCTAAAAGCGGCGGATCAACGGTTCAGCAACCGACCGCAACGACAATGAATACAGATTGCGTCAACAATCCACAGCTCTGTAACAACAATTACTATAATAATAATTATGGTTTTCAACCGTACAATTACAATAACGGTGGTTATTATAATGCTGTTGGTTCAAATTTATGTAATTGCCCGTCAGGTACAATGCCAACGTACAATGCTTATGCGGGCATGGGTTGCGTAAATGCAAATGTCGTTAACAGCGGCGGCAGCGGCGGACTTTATGGTTATGCTTATTTTGGCTATGGCACAGGATCTGGTGCAAATAACAACCAATGGATGAATATTCCGCAAGTTTCAAATTACGTAGGCTATAATAATCAATCTTGTTATAATGGTGTTGTTCAATCGTGCATGACAGACCAGCAAAATATGTGTTCAACAGGCTTTACATGCATTGCCAGTAACGCTAGCTCTCGTATGGGACTTTGCGTCTCGAATTCAGCGGCAGGATCAGGTGCTGCGTTCCGATAAATTTTATCGATTTTTGTATTCGATTTAATATTAAAAATCGACACTCTGAAACTCCTTTGTTAGCCTTTTGTTGAATAAACACTGGTACCCACAAAGGAGTTTTTTTATGTCTACAAATCCCCTCTTACAAATCTCTACTTTAAAAGATCAAGCCGTCCCGTTTGATCTGATTAAAACTGAACACTTTATCCCCGCTATTCATCAAGCGATCACTGAATCAAAACAAAAAATTGAAATTTTAAAAAATCAAAAAACAATCACGTTTGAAAATTCGATTTTGGCTTTAGAACAAATTTCTGAAACTGTTGACCGCGCTTCGGGAATTTATTTTAATTTATTTTCTGCCGAAGCCAGCGAAGAATTACAAAAATTAGCGCAAGAAATTTCACCGATTTTGTCAGCATTTGCCTCAGACATTTCTTTGGATTCAGATGTCTTCGCAAAAATTAAATTTGTTTATGATACTCGCGCCCAGTTAAAATTAACCGGCGAAGATTTAAAACTGACTGAAAAAATGTACAAAGATTTTGTTCGTAATGGGGCGCTATTAAATTCTGACCAAAAAGAAAAACTGCGCGCCCTTGATCAAGAGCTGTCAGTTTTAAGCCCACAGTTTTCTGAAAATGTTCTGAAAGCCACAAATGCTTTTGAATTATGGATCACAGATAAAAATGATCTTGCGGGATTACCCGATGGTGCGATCGAAGCGGCTGCAATCAGTGCGAAACAAAAAAATAAAGACAGTCAGTGGTTGTTCACTTTGCAGGGGCCTTCATTAATTCCATTCATGACCTATTGTTCAAATCGAGCTTTGCGTGAAAAAATGTGGCGCGCAAGTTCAACGAAATCTTTTGGCGGAGAATTTGATAACTCTGAAACTGTTTTGAAAATCGTACGCTTGAAATATCAACGCGCACAAATTTTAGGTTTCAAAGACCACGCACATTATGCTCTTGAAGAACGTATGGCGCAAAAACCCGAAACAGTTTTTGCCTTCATCGACAAATTACTTGAGCCTTCAAAAAAAGCTGCCGCCAAAGACCTTGATGATTTAAAAACTTTTAGAAAAGAAACAGAAAGTAATGCCAAAGACGCAGACAGCGATATTAAACCTTGGGATATTGCTTATTATTCTGAAAAACTAAAAGAACAAAAATATTCTTTTAACGAAGAAGAACTCCGTCCTTATTTTAAATTAGAAAATGTCATCGAAGGTGTTTTTGAACACGCAAAACGTCTGTACGGAATTACCTTTAAGCCTGTCACAGGCGTCCCCGTTTATCATCCTGATGTAAAAACGTTTGAAGTTTTCGATTCTGAAAATAATAACGATTATGTCGGACTTTTTTATATGGATTTTTTTCCGCGCGAAACTAAAAAAGGGGGCGCATGGATGACGTCATATCGCGAACAAGGTTTGTGGGGTTCTGAAATTAAACGCCCACACGTATCGATTGTTTGTAATTTTACAAAGCCGACACCAACTACGCCATCGCTATTAAGTTATGACGAAGTCACAACTTTGTTTCATGAATTTGGTCATGCGCTTCATGGGTTGTTATCAAAATGTAAATACAAAAGTTTGTCTGGTACAAATGTGTTTTGGGATTTCGTAGAACTGCCCTCACAAATTATGGAAAACTGGGCCAAAGAAAAAGAAGGCTTGGATTTATTTGCACGCCATTATGAAACCAATGCACCCATCCCAAATGATTTGGTCGAAAAAATAAAGCGTGCTGAGAACTTTCAAAAAGGCTGGATGAGTCTTCGTCAATTATCTTTTGCTTGGCTGGACATGAGCTGGTACAGCACTGATCCTGCAACAATAAAAAATGTTGATGATTTTGAAACCAAGGCCGGTGATAAAACACGATTATTACCGAAAGAAAATGGCACAAATATGTCGTGCAGCTTCAGTCACATTTTTGGTGGCGGTTATTCAGCAGGATATTATTCATATAAATGGGCCGAAGTTTTAGACGCTGATGCTTTTGAATTTTTCAAAGAAAAAGGATTATTCAACAAAGACGTAGCCAATAAATTTAAAAACACAGTTTTAAGTCAAGGCGGAACAAAACATCCGATGGATCTGTACAAAGAATTTCGTGGGCGCGAACCCGATGCAAATTCACTTTTAAAACGTGATGGTTTAGTTTAATGACTGAAAAAAAATTAAATTTAAAAAATCAAAAAAAAATTGCGATCGTTTACCGAATTCATTCGCCCAGCGCTGTCAAAATGGCAAAGAAAGTCGCCGAGAAATTAAAGTCGAAAAAATATCAAGTTTTCACAGCGCCTGAGCAAAAATTAATTGCAGGAACAGAAACAGTTGTTAGCTCGAAAGAATTAAAAGAAATGAGCTTATTGATTGTTCTGGGCGGCGATGGAACTTATTTGCGCGCTGTTCGCTTATTGAAAGGCAACCCTGTTCCGATTTTAGGATTTAACATGGGTTCGCTTGGCTTTTTAACCGCACATCCCGCCAGCGAAGTTTTTGCTGTGATTGCTGAAACACTTAAAAACAATATGGTTATTCACGAACGCACTCGCATTCATACTTCAGTTCAATTAAAGACAGGAAAAAAACTGTCGTTTGATGCGTTGAATGACGTGGTCATCGAACGCGGTTCGTTTTCGCAATTGATCAGCACCTCTGTTTATTTTGATGATGCTTTTGTGAATGACATCAAAGCCGATGGTTTAATTATTTCAACGCCAACGGGTTCTACGGCGTACAATTTGGCTGCGGGTGGTCCGATTCTGCACCCCGAAGTATCGGCCCTTGTGGTGACTCCGGTGGCTCCGCATTCGTTGACTTCACGGCCTTTGATTTTTCCGGATCATCAGAAATTAAAATTAAAATTAGAAAAACAAACCAGTACCGCACATTTAATTATCGACGGACAAAAAGTTCTGGAATTATCACCCGAAGATGAAGTGACAATTTCAAAATGTGAAATGAATCATTTAATGATTCGTAAACCAAAGCATAATTTTTTCAGTTTACTTAAAGAAAAACTCAGATTCGGAGACAGGTATGTTACAGGAGCTTAGAGTTTCACAGTTTGCCATTATCGATTCATTGCAGATTGAATTTCAAAACGGTTTAAATATTTTGTCCGGCGAAACCGGATCGGGAAAATCAGTTTTACTTAAAAGTTTGGGTTTATTGATGGGTGAAAAAGCGTCGTCAGATACAATCCGCACAGGATGCACAACCGCAACGGTCGAAGGTTCTTTTAATTTAAAAAAACGTCCTGATTTAGAAAAAAAATTAAATGATTTGGGCATCGAAGTCGATTCACATCAGCTGATCGTCCGCCGAATTATTTCTGCCGAAGATAAATCCAAAGTTTTTTTGAACGGCGTATTAAGCCCGTTGTCACAGCTTCGTGATTTCGTGGCTCCGTTGATTGAAGTCACAGGCCCCAATGCTCCGTTGATTGAAATGACCGGCCAGCACGACAACAGAAATTTGTTATCAAAAAGTTATCATTTAGATTTGTTAGACCAATACGCACAGCTTTGGGATAAGCGCATTCAATATGAAACTAAATTCGGAGCATGGTCTGAATTAAAAACTAACATCAAAGACTTTGAAAAAAAATCACAAGAAAAATCTCAACGTCTGGATTTTTTAAAATTTCAATTCAACGAATTCTCACAATTGGACTTTGATTTAGAATCTGATTTAAATCTTGAACAAGACATTAAAACATTAAAGAATTCCTCAAAGCTTGTGGGCTTTGCTGATTTATG
>CANBND010000196.1 GCA_947370945.1 Pseudobdellovibrionaceae bacterium
AGAATTTCAAATTCCTCATGAATTTAAACAACCCTGCCGATCAATGGAATTAAGAAATGGGACCTTTTAACTTTGCATAAAAGAGACATTTTAACTTTGCAGTAACAATGGTTTTGAAGGTTTTTTGCCTTTTGATCAAAATAGTTATCATTTTTAAAAGTCTTTAGCGGTTTATCGATCCAACATGTACAAAACTAGACCACGGAGAGTGACTGCTCTGTTTAGGCCTAGCCACACGGACGGTGGAAATACAAGGATTGGTTTTAATTCTGTGAAGGGCACTTTTTAGCAATCGGATGAATCTAATTTTAAAATTAAATTTTCAATTGGATTTATTTCGTAAGATTTGCTTTTGGTTTTAATTTCTATTTTTTGAATTTTTGTTTCCGATTCGGATCTAAAAATGATATTCAGATGACCATTCGAATCCGTCGTTTTTTCACCTTGAATAGTTTCTGAAATTTTCCAATTAATTTTTTTGAATTGAATTCGACTTAAGGTTATGAAATTAGTTTGCTCTCCACAAGATAGAAACAAATTTATTTTGTGCAGGTATGAATATTTTCGCGAACTGTGTATAACGGTACTATTTATAACTGTGACTGCCGAAGCTGTTTGGACAGGTTCAATTAGATAGGTCAAAACTGGCGATTGAAGTGTATCAAAGGAGTGATCAAAGGTTTTATGTTTGTCATATTCGATTTGTTCACTCAGTGAAGCATTTTTATAATAATAGTTGTCGAAATGTTGTTGGTTGTTTTTGATGGTGTCATTTTCGTGTATACACCCTTGGAATAATAAAATTAAAAACAAAAAAACTATCCTCATATTTTAATTACAACAAGTCGATGACCATAAATCAACCCAGTGTCAAAAACATCCACATAAATTTTTTTCAGTATTGGTCCGAAAATTGAACCTCAGGGTTGATTACAGTTTATCTGGTGTCTTTTTGGCTTAATTTGATGACGTTGTTATAGTTTTAAGCTAGTTTTCACCAACTTTATTGTTCAGTAAAATTTTAGGTTATACAGAGCTTTTTCAATTCGGGGGAATTCATGAAAAAAATCACAAACTCTTTGGTTCATTTATCACAACTTATTTTAACGGCTTCGATGGCGATCAGTTTTTCGGGCTGTACCAAAGAGCAAAAAATTATGAATGCAATTCCGTTGATTGCTGACGCTTCAAAAATTATCAGCACGCGTCCACAAAATACGACGCAGTTTATGGCTGTTGTAAAATTGAAAACTCCGGCATTATTATCAACTGTAAAAATAGTTGATGGTGTTCGTACAGTTGACCAAGATCAATTAAAACAAATTAATTTAGAACAAGAAACTGCAATCACAGAAATGAAAAAATTGTCTTCGGATGTTGCGGTTTTATTTCGTTACAGAATGGTTTTGAATGCAGTCGCTGTTTTAGCTCCGCAATCTGTTTTTGAAAAATTGGCAGCTGTTGGCCTTATAGCCAGCTGGGAAAATGCAGGAACATTTGAACGTCCTAAAAATATGACTGATTCTGAATCAGCAAAAGTTGCATTAATTTCAGAACGAAATTCTTTGAAATTTGTGGGTGCAGAAAAATTGCATTTGGCGGGAATTTCTGGTCAAGGCATGAAAATTGGTATCATTGATACAGGTATTGATTATACACATGCGATGTTTGGCGGCGTAGGCACTGTCGAGGCTTACAAGGCCATTGATCCATCAAAAGATGCTGTTGGTTACCCAAGTGCAAAAGTTGTTGGCGGAGTTGACTTGGTTGGGTCAAAATATGATTCAGCATCTGTGGACTTTTCAAATCACATTCCAAAACCAGACATGAACCCATTGGATGAAGCGGGTCACGGAACACACGTCGCGGGAACTGTGGCGGGCAAAGGTGATGGTTTAACATCATATGATGGTATGGCCAAAGATGCTTCTCTGTACGCCATTAAAGTTTTTGGAGCTGAAGGTTCGACAAGTGATTTGGTTGTGATTGCAGGTCTTGAATTTGCGGCAGATCCAAATGGTGATGGTGATTTACGCGATCAATTAGATGTTGTGAATTTATCATTGGGTAGCGGTTACGGAAATCCAAAAATTTTATATTCTGAAGCTGTTAAAAATTTAGTCAACGGTGGAACAATCGCCGTTATTTCTGCAGGAAATTCTGGAAACAAAGATTATATCGTTGGTTCTCCAGGAACTGCGACGGAATCATTATCCGTAGCAGCTAGCATTGATGATGGTGATCACAACTGGAAATCTGATGCGTCTGAAATTATTTTACCAACTGAATCATTAGTTGTGGAAGCAACAGAAGCCGCAACGACGAAAGCAATTGTTGATTCAAATGTTTCTGGTGAATTTTACTTTATTGGTATTGCTGATAAAGATTTAACTCAGGAACAAATGGATTTATTAAAAGGTAAAGTGGCCTTGATAGATCGTGGAGTTGTGAATTTTAATGATAAAGTCAAACGCGCAGTCGCGGGTGGCGCAATCGGTGTGGTTGTTGCGAATAACCGCGAAGGTGCTGCATTCAAAATGGGAACAACAGATGTGTTTGATATCCCAGCCATTATGGTCACGCAACTTGTCGGTCAAAAAATTAAAGAGGCCATGAAGACAAGTGCAGTTCAAATTCATTTCAATTCAACAAAAAAAATCGAAAAGCCAGAAGTCATTGATACATTGACGGATTTTTCTTCGAAAGGTCCGCGTTCGATCGATGGTTATTTGAAACCTGAAATATCTGCACCAGGCAGCGATATTATTTCTGCAGCAATGGGCGGTGGTGCGCGTGTTGTAAAAATGTCTGGAACATCGATGGCGGCTCCGCATATGTCGGGCATTATGGCATTGATTAAGCAATCAATGATCAAACGTGGATTAAATTTATCTGCACTTGAATTAAAAAATATTGCAATGGGCACAGCAAAAACAATCAGTGAAAAGGGAGTTCGATATCCAGTGACTCGTCAAGGATCGGGTCGTGTACAAGCTGATGTTGCCGCAGATTCTTTAGTTGTTGCCAGCGAACCTTCAATTTCATTCGGCGAAATTTCAATTGAAGCCAAAAAATCTGTCAGATCAAGCGTTGAAATTAAAAATTTAACAAAAGTCGATCAGAATTTGTCAGTTGTTTTTGAAGGTAACGAATTTATTTCGATGAATGCCATTTCTGATTTAGTTTTAAAAGCAGACTCGTCGATTGAATTAAAAATGACATTTAATTTAGACGCGACATTGATGAAAACAGAATCAATGCGCGAAATGGATGGCTGGGTTAAGCTGATGAAGGGTGCAACTGAAGTTTATCGTATTCCGGTTTTAGCTGTGGCTCATAAATTATCAGCCATTAGCGCACAAAAATTAATGATTATGTCAGGCCGTGCTGATGCGACAGGTGCAGCTGCAACTTTACAATTAGCAAACGCAAATCAAAACGCCGGCGATGCTATATTATTTAATTTATTATCAAAAGATGATCGTAAGCCTTTAGCAACATCATCAATGAGCGCTGATTGCGATTTGCAAGCGGTGGGATACAAAATTATTAACAAGAAAAATGAAAAAGACGAAACTGTTCAAGTAATTCAGTTCGGTATTAAAACATACAAACCAATGACGACATGGAACAACTGTGACGTCAGTATTATGATTGATGCTGACGGTGATGGCGTCGCTGATCAAGAATTATTGGGTGCAAATTTAAAAACAATCGCCGGTCAAAAATCTGAAGAATTTGCTTCAACATTATTAGACGCAAAATTAGCACGCGAAATCAGAAAAACATTCGAAGCTGAAATAGAAAAAGTCAAAAATGATCCAGTGGCTGTTGCGTTATTGAAAGACCAAGAAAAATACGATGCCGCAATTATCGATCAGCGTGAAATGACTGTTTATAATAATTCATCAATTTTAGTCATCGAAGCCGAATTAAAAAATCTGCAAACAAATAAAAATTCTGAATTGCAAATTCAAGTCGTCGTTTCACAAAACGAACAAAGTGTTACGCAAATGGATGATTACTTGGCTGAGACAGAAAAGAAATCTTTGAGAATTTCAACAAATATCAAAGATCAACCATTTGTTGATTTGGGTGAGATTTTAAAGTTTGCACCTAATGAAATTAAAACTGTTGAATTATCTGCAGGTCAAAAATCGGGTGATTTATTGATGTTGTTTCCGCAAAACAAATTCAGCTTTTCCGATAATGTGATGGATGCACAATCGCAGATTATAAAACCTGTATTTTCAAAATAAAAAATTAAAATAATTTTTGGCAGGCAGAATGTTAAATCGTTTTTTAAATAAAAAAGAAAACATTCTGTCGCTTTCAATTTTAGTTCTAATTTTGTGTTCAGTGT
>CANBND010000197.1 GCA_947370945.1 Pseudobdellovibrionaceae bacterium
GGAGAATATTCGTCGTTTAAAAAATACGTATTTAAATTTTTCAAAGATTCTAGTCCGCCAACTTCGGTCAGTTGCAGAATATCAACGTTCATTTTTTGAATTGTTTGCGCGATATGAATTGTTTTAAATAAGGGTTTATTATCAAAAACGGATTGGGATAATTTCTGCCATTGTGGTTCTTCAAGTTTTAAATAATTTTTTGGCAGAACTTGGTCAAAAAGCAAAAACAGATTTTCTGCATTCAGTAAACCAATTGCTAAATTTAATTTTATGGAGCTTGCTGATTTTGGCATTGAAGTCCTATGCCTTTTATTAGACCATAGAAAGTAAAAGAACTGCGAGGAAAAATATGAATATCAAAAACGTTTTAACGCCTTTCATCAAATTTAGTTTCGGGCAGCCTAAATCAACACCCAAGGGTTTTGATGGTTTTGTTTACGTATTTACGGCTGATAAATTCAAAAAATTTAAACAAACATTGGAAACAATTGTTGAATCGCATGCTCATTCAAGTCAGCAGAATACGATTTTATTGAATCCTAAAAAATCAGTTCATTTTATGGGGATATTTGGTCCGGTCTGGATTTTATTTGCGAACGAGATTCAAAATTCAAAGTCTCAGGGTGGTTTTTTTGCAGAAAACACGTACGGTTGGATGCGGGATATTTCTGGCGGTCTGGTGTCACAATTTAAAACTTTAAAAGTTAAAAATATTTCAGTCGATCTGGGGGCTTTACCCGCAGATGCGGCAAAGGGTTTTATCGTAGGCTCAGAAATGGCTTCATATAATTATTTACAAATTATTCAAAATAAATCTGAAAAAAATATCCAGATCACTTTTAAATCGACGCAAAAATTAACTGCGGATTTTATTGTACAGACTCAAAAAATCTCAGCATCTATCAACATGGCCAGGCACTTGGTGAACATGCCGCCGAATGAATTAAATCCAACGTCGATGCAGGCCATTATACAAAAAGAAATTTCATTTTCAAAATCCTCAGTCATCGAAGTTTGGGACTTTGAAAAATGCAAAAAAGAAAACATGAATCTTTTGGTTGCGACAGGAAAAGGTTCCAAAGATAAGCCTAAAATGATTCGTATCAAATATCGCCCCGCAGGCAGTAAAAATAAAAAACCAATTGCCTTCGTTGGCAAAGGAATTACTTTCGATACCGGCGGTCTTGATATTAAACCCTCATCGGGAATGCGCTTGATGAAAAAAGATATGGGCGGTAGCGCATCTGTATTGGCACTGGCAATTTGGGCTGATGCTGCAAAATACAAACGCCCTTGTGATTTTTACTTAGCCTTAGCGGAAAATTCGGTCGATGCCGAATCAATGCGCCCCAGCGATGTTTATAAATCGCGAGCAGGGCATTTGGTTGAAATTGATAATACCGATGCCGAAGGCCGCTTAGTTTTAGCTGATGTGATGGATGTTGCTGTTACACAAAAAGAAAAACCAGAATATTTAATTGATGTGGCCACATTAACCGGAGCCATCAAAGTCGCATTGGGTGCTGACGTTGCAGGTTTATTTTCAAACGATGAAAAATTATCTGAACAAATTTTAAAAGCAGGTCATGCGGCAGCCGAGCCGCACTGGCGTATGCCGTTGATTCAAAAATATGCGTCCAGTTTGAATTCAAATTTCGCAGATTTCAGAAATTCAGCAGATGGATTCGGCGGGGCCATCACGGCCGCATTATTTTTAGAAAAATTTGTAGGTGATGTAAAATGGGCGCATCTGGATGTGTATTGTTGGACTGATAAAAATACGGGCGCATTAACGGCAGGTGCTGCGAATGGGCAGCCTGTGCAATCATTGATTTCTTGGTTGGAGATGGTTGAGTAGACATCATATGCAATATACCGCACAAAAACCCACTTGCTTTTATATGCAATATACCGCATAATCAAATCAGATGTACAGCTTGGAAAGAACAACGGATTTTGTTGAATGGTTTAATGAGCAAAGCGATAAGACGCAGTCTTTAATCATTGCGCGATTTTCAAGAATTCAATTGGCGGGGCATTTTGGTGTTGTTAAGCCTGTCGGTGATGGTGTTTATGAGCTTAAATGGAAAAGTGGCCTTAGAGTTTATTTTGGTTATTTAGCAAAAACAAATATTTTAGTATTAATCGGAGGAAACAAAAATGGACAAAATCAAGACATCAAAAAAGCAAAAAAAATCCTCGGTTAAGTTAGCCGTTCATGCTCATGGTAAAAATATTCAGCTATTAAATATTAAAAAAAATATTAAAACCTCTGTATGGAATCCTGCTGCAGAAATTCTAAATGAGACAAAACTCAGTCGAGCCTTATTTCAATGTCTTAAGGAGGGCGATTTATTAGCATTCAAAGAAATTCTTTCGGCTCATTTAGAAGCTAAGGTAAAATCAAAATCTGCCAAAAATCATAAACTTTCAGAGCGAACAATGTATGAAGCTTTGTCAGAAAAAGGAAATCCAAGCTTAAAAACAATTTCTAAAATTGTTCAAATGGCCTTTGCAGCTTAAGACTCTATTCATCCAAATTTAAACCTTAAGCTCTTTGGCAACCAGCCCATGAATTTTTTCAGGAACAAATTTTTTCCAGTTATTATTTTTCGCTTTAATCATTTTTAAAATATCATTTGAATGAACAAATTCGGTGATTTCGTCACAGCCTGCGATGTCTTGGATCATTTTGTTATCTATAAAATGTTTGTAAATATTTTTAATTGCAGTCGGTGGAAAAAATGATTTCGTCAGCAAACAAATTTCATTTGTTTTGTGGGGGTAAATATACAGTCTTGAAAAACGCCCCAGTAATTTACCCATGCCTTCAAGTATTCCGCCAGATAAATCGAAATAAAATTTTTCATCAAATAATTTATCCAAATGTGTTGCGCCGATCACAATCGCCATCGGTTTATCCGTCGATAAGCGAATGAATTCTTTCAATTCATAAAACAAAGAAAATTGACTGACCAGAACCGGAATTTTTAAGGCTTGGATCATTTTTACTTTTAAAACGGCTTCGTCAAGCGTCACAGATTCATTTTTAATTCGGTTATTTAAAGTAAATTCAAAAATACTGGTCGTCTCTGTGGGTTTTAAATTAAATTCAGAAATAAAATGTTTTAATCCACGTGCGGCGATATCCAAGTGTGTGTTGGTCACAGGTTTGTAAAATGCACGCTGAATGAAAATATTTTTTCCCCATAACGCATCGCTGGGGTTTTGCACAGCGCCTTCGGCGTTAAAATAAATGGCTTCACTGAAACGATTTTCGATCAACCATAAATTCATGCGTGGTTCGTCGTAATTTTTAAAGACATCACCATTAAAGTGAATGGCATCAATCGATAATGATCCGGTTTTAATTTGATCAAATAATGAAGTCATAAAATCGGTTACATTTTTAGTTTTATAAAAACAACTGTGCAGTAAATTAACGCCCAATTTACTGAGCGTTTCTTGTTGGGGCAACCGCTGTTTATCAAGAAGCCTGACATGCAAGTAAACTTCACTGGGTGTGCTGTTCGGTTTATGCTGAAACCGAACACCCATCCAGCCGTGGCTGCGGCTGGGTTGATTTTTTTTACTGATAGAGTCTGATGATGTTGCGACCGTGTCGGCGAATGAAAAAAAACAAGTTTTTGATCCGCGCGTTTCGCCCAAGCGTTCAGTCAATTTTGAAAATTCATGATTCATCATTTTGCGAAGTCGTGAATCACAAACGTATCGGCCAGATTTTTCTTTACCGTAGATGACATCACTGAACGTCATGTCATAGGCTGAAATCGTCAGAGCTATAGTTTGCGAGGCCTTGCCAGCTTGAAAAAATTGTCTGGCGACTTCTTGGCCGGCGCCGATTTCGGCAAATGATCCGTAATACAAAGAATCTAAATTAATATCTAAGGCTTTTTCAGTCGTGGTTTGTTGTCTCTGTTGGTTTTTCATTTTGTTACAATCTCTATTTTTTAGGTTCAATTTTATTTTCTGTGTGGTGATCAGATTTAATCCAACCAGTCAGTGCTAGGCTCATTGCTTTTTCAACGGGGATATCGACGGGTTGAACTAAATTTTTATCCATTAAAAGTGTGTATCCACCAAGCCCATAGCTCATGGGAATATAAACGGCCATTTTATCGGAACCAACATTGAAATTTAAATTCAAATCTGAAAAATCTTCGCGTGTGACAAGGCCGAGCACTGAAATATTCGGGCTGATTGTAACGAGCACAACTTTTTTTAATGAATTCTGACTGTTATTTTTTGAAAATAAATTCATCAAATCACGAAGAGGAGAGTAAACAACTTTAACAAACGGAATTTCGGTTAATTTTTC
>CANBND010000198.1 GCA_947370945.1 Pseudobdellovibrionaceae bacterium
AATTTTAATGCGTTACCACCAGTCGTTGTTTCAGGGTTACCAAACATAACACCGATTTTCATACGGATTTGATTGATGAAAATAACTAAAGTTTTTGAACGATTGATAGAAGCTGTTAACTTACGAAGAGCTTGTGACATCAAACGAGCTTGTAAACCCATGTGCGAATCGCCCATGTCGCCTTCAATCTCTGCACGCGGAACAAGTGCTGCTACAGAATCGATAACGATCACGTCAATGGCGCCAGAGCGAATTAATGTTTCAGTGATTTCCAAAGCTTGTTCGCCCGTGTCTGGCTGAGAAACTAAAAGATCTTCAACGTTGACACCTAATTTACGAGCGTAATTCATATCCAATGCGTGTTCAGCATCAACGAATGCAACAACGCCACCTTTTTTTTGCGCTTGTGCTAAAGCTGATAATGCAAGTGTCGTTTTACCAGATGATTCTGGGCCAAAAATTTCAATGATACGACCTTTAGGGAAACCACCGATACCTAACGCGATATCTAAACTTAATGAGCCTGTTGGAATAACTTCGACGTCTTTATTTAAAGAATCCGCCGTGCCCAAACGCATGATCGAACCTTTACCAAATTGTTTTTCAATAGTTGATACGGCCAATTCCAAAGCTTTTAGTTTTTCGCCTGCTGCTTTTGAATCGTTACCTGATTTTCCATTTTCAGTTGTTAATGCTGCCATGATTGTCTCCCTTGTATTGTTTTAATTTTCTATTTTCTAGTTTCTATAATTAAATTCTGAAGATGTTCTAAAGCGGCTGCGCAGGCCATTTTTTGGATATCTTCTCTGTTTACTTCTTTGTTCAATTCTTTTTTCACTTCTGCCAATTGGTGTCTGTAATTTCTTGTTACAGAATCTGTTCCAACTACAGATATGAATACAGTGCCCATTGGCTTCAGTTGCGATCCGCCGTTCGGACCAGCAACACCTGTTATTGAAATTGCAAAACCTGTGTTTAAAGTTTTTAAAATTCCAAGCGCAAGCTCATTGGCACATTCAAAACTGACCGCACCAAAGTTTTTTAATGTTTCTGCGTGGACGCCCAAAACATTTTCTTTGACCGAATTTGAATAACAAACCACCGAACCTACAAAAATATCCGAGACTCCGGAAACTTTGGTGAATTCGCTGGACAAAAGTCCGCCCGTACAGCTTTCAGCAAACCCCACCGTCATACCCGTGTCACGAAGTAGATCGATAGTTTTTAACACCTCAGAAGCTAAATTCAGAGATTGATATTTTTGGTTATTTTCAGAGCTAACGATTGTTGTTTTCATATAATTTACATATATAAATACATATAATTTACATATCTGTCACGATTTATTTTAAAGGGTCTGGGTTTGCGCCCCAAGCCATAAGGTCTGATTATATACGATTTGAAGTATCAAACTGGCAATAATTCCAGCAGCGACATCATCCAACATGACGCCGACGCCACCTTTTATTTTTTGGTCGATCAATTTTATTGGGCCTGGTTTTAAAATATCAAAAAAACGAAATAATAAAAATCCAAAAACAACAGATTGCCATGTCACTGGCAACCACACCATCGTAATTAAAAAGCCAGCGACTTCATCGATGACAATTGTTTTTGAATCATGAATTTCTAATTTTCTCTCGTAGGCTTCTGAAATAAAAATTCCTAAAATCACAATCACAAATGTCACAGCCATGTAAAAAATGGGATTTAATTTTGTCATCACAAACCACAACGGAATTGCTGCCAATGTCCCGAAAGTTCCCGGAGCCTTTGGAATTTTTCCGACGTAAAAAAATGTGGCCAGACATTCAATGATTTGATCAATGATTTTATTCATTTTATTTTCCTAATGTCCTGTCGCCAAATCTACAGTCATATTAAAAACTAATTTTTCAGGTTTTGAATCTTTTGAATCCAGACAAAAATACCCGACGCGCTCGAACTGATATCGATTTTCATGATTTGCAACAGTCATCGAAGGTTCAAGTTTCGCATTCGAAATCACAGTTAATGAATTTTGATTTAAATTTTGTTTGAAATCTTTACCGTCCGGAGTATTTTCAGGATCAGCGACGCTGAATAAACGGCCGTAAAGTCTGACTTCAGCATTAATACATTCTGTTGCCGACACCCAATGAATAATACCCTTAATCTTTCGACCATCAGCTGTAGGCTTACCCGCTTTGGTTTCTGGTAAATACGTACAAATTAATTCTGTGACCTTGCCAGTAGAATCTTTTTTAACTTCGTCACAGCGAATGACGTACGCATTACGAAGGCGCACTTCTTTACCCAGTGACAGTCTGAAAAAATCTGATTCTGGGTTTTCTTTAAAATCAGATTCATCGATAAAAATTTCTTTCGTAAAAAATAATTTTCGTTTACCCAATTCAACTTTTTTCGGATGAGCCGAGGCCTCAAGTTCTTCTTTGTGACCCTCTGGTAAATTTGAAATGACGACTTTGATTGGACGTAATACGGCCATCGCTCGAATTGACCTTTGATCTAAATCATCGCGCACGCAAGCTTCTAAAATTTCAAAATCAATGAGTGATTCAGCTTTGGCGACACCAATTCGTTTTGCAAATTCATGCATCGCTTCTGGCATATATCCACGACGGCGAATACCAGAAATTGTCGGCATGCGCGGATCATCCCAACCCATGACTAAATTTTCTTTCACCAGTTGCAATAATTTTCGCTTGCTCATGACCAAAAAAGTCATGTTTAATCTGGCAAATTCATACTGTTTCGGCTGAGCCGGCACAGAACAATTTTCAATACACCAATCATAAAACGGACGATGATCTTGAAATTCTAAAGTACAAATCGAATGAGTAATTTTTTCGATCGCATCAGATAATGGATGAGCAAAGTCATACATCGGATAAATACACCACTGATTGCCCGTTTTGTGATGATGTACTTTTCGAATACGATACAACAACGGATCGCGCATATTCATGTTGGGCGATTTCATATCTATCTTGGCTCGCAAAACATGTTCGCCTTCGGCAAATTCACCATTTTTCATTCGTTCAAATAAATCTAAATTTTCCGTGACAGTGCGATTGCGATGGGGGCTGTCTTTACCCGGAGTTGTAAAATTGCCGCGGTATTCGCGAAGTTCGCTTTCGTCTAGACTGCAAACATAAGCTTTGTCTTTTTTAATTAGGTCCACAGCCCATTCATAAATTTGCTGAAAATAATCCGAAGCATAAAATAAATTTTTATTCCAATCAAAACCTAACCATTTCACATCGGCTTGAATAGATTCAACATATTCAACGTCTTCAGTTTCAGGATTTGTATCATCAAAACGCAAATGGCACTGACCGCCAAAATCATTCGCCAAACCGAAGTTCAGACAAATTGATTTAGCATGACCGATGTGTAAATATCCATTGGGTTCTGGCGGAAAGCGAGTAATCACTTTCGCGTATTTTTTTGATTCAAGATCTTTTTCGACAATTTGTTTTAAAAAATTAGGTGCTTCCATAGGACTTCATTTGAACATTTTTAAGAAAGTTCGGCAAACAAATCCTGAACCTCTAAAATGTGATCAAAATAGTTTGATTTAACTACAGATTTTTCACAACCGGCCACAGAAATCAGAGCCTTCTCTATAGAATAACCCCGCGGAACCGATATTTTTTTCATTCGTGTCTCCATATCACTAATAACCTGAGGTCCCAAAGGCTTCAGATTATATTTAATTTCACAAAAAGTGACAACTTTGTCAGTTCGGTAAAAAACCAAATCGAATTGAAAACCTTCAGATCCCCTATGAAAAACAGGGCCAAAATAATCAATTTTATCAGAAAAACCTATATGACCGGCAATAACTTCGGCATTTTGAATACAAAAATTTTCAAACGCAAAACCCAACCACTGCGACCATTTTATTTTTACTTTTTCTGAAAAAATATTATTCTTTGTTAAAAGCTGTATCGATTTTTTATTGGGCTGAATATATTTAAAATAAAATCGGCTGTATTCATCAATTAATTTATATTTTCTAAGGTTCGTTTTTTTACGACGATCTGCTGTTTCGTATTCTCCGACAAAACCGGCTGATTTCATATTTTCAATGTAACCTTTCAAAGCTCCACCAGATGATATCTTTGATTTTTTAGCAAGTTGCTGTAGATCGCAATTTTTTTCAGCCAAAACCTGAGCGATGATCTTATAACTGCGCGCTTCCTTAAAGTGAGAGAAAAATATTTTATCGAACTCGTTCACAAAAAATGCATCTTTTGAAAAGCATAGCTGATTTATATTTTGATCAAAGGATTT
>CANBND010000199.1 GCA_947370945.1 Pseudobdellovibrionaceae bacterium
ACGCCCATTCAAACCGGCAAAGAAGTTTTAACTATTGAAAATGCGAATCTGGGCTATAGCGAAAATATTATTTTAAAAAACGTCAATATTCGTATCGAAAAAAATCAGCGCATCGGTATCGTTGGTTTTAACGGCGCTGGCAAATCAACGTTATTAAAATCCATCGCCGAACGAATTCCATTACTGAATGGTACAAAAAAATTGGGTTACAATGTCAGTCTTGCGTATTTTGCGCAGCATTTAACCGAAGATTTACATCAAGAAGACACCGTTTTAGATTCATTACAAAGAAAAGCATACAAAGATTCAACGGCTCAAGAAATTTTAAATATTGCAGGATCATTATTATTTTCAGGTGATACCATTCATAAAAAAGTCAAAGTTCTATCTGGCGGAGAAAAAACACGCGTTGCACTCGGGCAGATTTTATTACAAAAACATCCATTTTTATTAATGGACGAACCTACGAATCACTTAGATTTTGATACCGTGAACGCTTTGGCCGAAGCCTTGTCAGAATATGCAGGCACATTGATCGTTGTCAGCCATGATCGCAGTTTTATCAGCCGCGTATCGAATCAAATTTTAGAAATCAGAAACGGCAGTGTCGAATTATTTCCGGGAACGTATGATGATTATTTGTGGAGTCTTGAAAAAGGCGCGCTGAAAGAACGTTATGCCGACAGCGATCAACAATTGCAAAAAAATAATTTTGTTCAAACTGTACAAACAGAAAAAAAATTTAATTACAAAGAAGAAACTAAACGCATCAATAGCGAAATCAAAGAATTAGAACGTAAAATTTTAAAAACCGAAGAAATTTTATTTTCTTTGAATAAAAAAATTGAAGAATTCAATTCCCAGCTACTGACAGCACAAGGCCAACAAGCCCAAAAAATCGCGATTGAATCGGCGCAGGCTTCAAAACAAGTCTCTGAAACTGAAGACATTTTGCTGGCTCATATGGAAGACTTGGATTTGAAGCAAAAAGAATTGCAAGGAATTAAAATTTAATTGAACATCCTCAATAGATTTAAAAATAAAACCGCAGGCCAATGCCCGCATCTAAATCGGTATCTGATCTCGGTGCGAAACTAAAATTCAACGCTATCTCTGCAAAAATCTGCACCTGTGTGTTTCTGATTTTATAGTTTATACCTATGGGCGCACGAACTGCGATACTTGTTTGATTTTTATACGCGTCTGAACTTAATGAAATAAGTCGCCCACCAATGCCATAGTACAAATCTAAATTCTGATTTCGATTTGCAAAAAAATTATCGTTGTTCCACAAATAATCCGAGTGAATATGCAGGCCTGTCGCAGACCACGCCAAGGCGCCGTCGATGGCGTTGGTATTATTTAATCGCAGCTGAGCTGACAACCCCGTCGGGTCGCCCAGAACGACACCCAAGCCAAAACGATTTTCTTGTGAAATTAAATTTTGCGAACAAAGAAGAACAATGATCATTGCTTTATATAATTTCATGTGAACTCCATTTCTTTTATTTAGGCTATCTTGCAAATAAAAAAAAAGCTCAGAAATTTGTATATTGCAAAAAACTGACTACCAGTTGATCGGTTTTAGCCGATTTTTCTTTAACCACGCATTCGTTTTAGAAAACGGTTTTGAACCGAAAAATCCGCGGTGCGAAGACAGCGGTGATGGATGAACACATTGGATGACCAAATGTTTTTTTTGATTCACAAAGCTTGCTTTTTTTTGCGCATAGGCGCCCCACAAAATAAATACAACATGATCACATTCTTGATTAACAACTTCGATAATCTTATCTGTGAATTGTTCCCAACCTTGTTTTTGGTGCGAAGCTGCTTTGTCGTCTTCGACGGTCAAAACACTGTTTAATAATAACACGCCTTGCTTGGCCCAGCGTTCAAGGTTTCCTGATAATGGAATTTCAACACCTAGATCAGAATTTAATTCTTTGAAAATATTTTTCAACGACGGCGGAAAACGAATTCCATCATTCACAGAAAAACACAACCCGTGGGCTTGATCTGGGCCATGATAAGGATCTTGTCCCAAGATAACGACTTTGACTTGATCTAACGGAGTTAAATCAAGAGCTTTAAAATATTCTGATTTTTTTGGATAAATAATTTTTTTCGCATCGTATTCACTTTTTAAAAATTTTTTCAACTGCAACATGTGATGCTTTGAAAATTCAGATTTCAGATGCTTTAACCAACTATCATTTAATTTTATAGTGTTCATGCATTCAAGTAATACACTGTCTTGATTTAAGACGAAAGCTTCAACATATCGAATCTAAAAAAGAAAACACAGCCCTTGGGCTACAGACTTTTTTTAATGCACCAACAATGCTATACTGATTAAGAACAGCAGAGCGTTAATGACATATCATATGCGGAGGCTTTTATGGATCAAAACGAGAACATGAATAACGAAATTCAATCGTATATTTATCAGCAAATCGCAGAATTTGAACCTTTCATCAGCCCTGAAACGTTGGTTTTAGTTATCGCCCGCGACCCACATCAAATTGGCGAAGAAAATTCAGAAGATTTTAAATTTGAAACTGATGAGCAAAAATCAATTCACAGAATTGCAATTATTTTAAAAGAAGACGATGCCAGCATCGAAGCTGAGGCCTTGCATGATAATATTTTTGAAGCGATCAGATATGCCAAAGAAAGTTTATTGAAGAAATTAATAGAAATACAAAACGAAGTTGATAATCCCAAAGAAAGATTAAACGCAATTCAACAAGCGAGTTCAAACGAACAGATTCATTAATCTGTTCGTTTGAACTTTAAAATTTATCTAAAAATCCTAAAAACTATTTCGTCGTGCAATCAGTGCAAACAACAGATTTGTACATGAACGCACCTGCGATCGCGCCCAATATCGGAGCCGCGAAAAATAACCAAACTTGTTCTAATGCCCATCCACCAACAAACAATGCTGGTCCTAAACTACGCGCAGGATTCACTGACGTGTTTGTCACTGGGATTGTGATCAAGTGAATTAATGTTAATGCTAAACCAATTGCAATCGGCGCAAAACCCGCTGGAGCTTTTTTATCTGTCGAAGATAAAATAATAAACAAGAAAAATGCAGTTGCTACGAATTCAGTAACCAAAGCGGCCATCATTGAATAACCACCTGGCGAATGTTCACCGAAACCATTTGCAGCAAAACCAGATGCGACAACATCAAAACCCGCTTTTCCGCTTGCGATCACAAATAAAATTCCAGCGCCAACAATACCACCAATAATTTGTGCGATAATATACGGAATAATTTCATTTTTTGGATGTTTACCTGCAGCTGCTAAACCAATCGTAACCGCTGGATTTAAATGACAACCCGAAACTGAACCAATTGAATAAGCCATTGTTAAAACTGTAAAACCAAATGCCAACGATACACCATTCAAACCAATCCCCACATTCGGAAATGCTGCTGCTAAAACGGCAGCTCCGCAACCACCCAAGACCAACCATGCCGTACCAATAAGTTCTGCTGATAATTTTTTTAGATTCATAATGAACCTCCTTGTAAGAATAGCTTGAGCAATTGCTCTAGCGTTGTCTAGACCGCGTGTGTTGACGTGTATTTTTTGTTTATTTTTTTTGAATAAAATTTATTTTAAATCTTTTTGCACAAGCTGACCAATCACATCTTGCAATTGTTCAAAAACAGACGCTGTGATCGGTAAATCGTTTTTTAATTCAGTCGTTAATACTGGAATATTTTTTTCAACCCACAAAAATCGCCCGAGGCTTCCCGGAAAATTTCCCAAACGCTTCCATGGCAAATAATTATAAATTGGTGGTTTAACTTTAGGGCCGTCAAAATCTAAAACTCGCAACGGAGTGTGAATCGACATCACAAAGTCAGGTTTAAATTCAGTGATGTGTTTTAATGCGCAATTCACTTCGGGTTCACTGGCCGGATTGTAACCTGGAAATTTTCGTTTTGATTTTTGCGCTTCTGATTTCCAAAAAGCAATGGCCTTTTCGTTCCAATCCAGCGTCGGAAAATTTCTGTTTAAATCAATACCATTCGCATTTGTGCGCGTTTTATTATTTGTACCGTCAGGATTTAATATTGGAATAATGCGCCAGTTATTTCGGGGATCAACTTTTTCAAGACGCTCAATCCAGTAACGACCCAACACTCCTGCATCTGTTTCATCGCCGTGGATTAAACTGAAGACCAAAATATTTTTTGCTTTTTCATTTTTACCTTTTTCATCGATATGAAAAATGGGTGAACCGTTCACACTTTTGCAGCCATCAAGTGCTAA
>CANBND010000200.1 GCA_947370945.1 Pseudobdellovibrionaceae bacterium
GTAATGATTTTTCTAAACTACGCGCAATAAGACCCTTATTTTCAATCAACAAGCCCTTTTCTTTTTTTAATCCTGACTTGCGTGCCGCCAAATACATTTCAAGCCAAAAAAATTCTTCAAAAATAATTCGCCTGTGTGATTTTGATTTAAAGACATGATAATCGTTTGCAAATTCAACATCCGGAAAATGAATTCGCTGCAAAGCTTCTGCACGCGAAATTAAATCATGATTTTTCATTAACGATGCAGGAAATGATTCTTCGGGAAATTCTTTGAGCTGTTGAAACGCAGATTCAATGAGTTTATGAATTTTATTAGAAGCGATCCCTTCGTTTTCAACATAAATTGGTACTAATAAATCTTCGGCAGCTGTTTCTGTATTTTCAATTTCAACATCCTTCAGTTCTGGATGATGAAATTCCAGACGTCCTCGGTAATTGGTGACTTTTCCGACGACGCGGACTTCTTGATAGGGCTTAAAACGTTCGAAGTAACCCTTATACGGAACGCGAAAAAATTTACAGCGAATTTGCGCCGATTCATCTTTAATTAAAATATCGTAAATTTTTCGCGAACTTCGCCCCATACTGTAACTTGATACATTCACAATTGAGGCCTTTAGACTGACAATATCATCTTCTTTTAAGGTTGAGATATGTCTGGCGGCCCTGCGGTCTTCAAAAGCTCTGGGATAATTTTCAAAAAAATCACCAACGGTTTTAATTCCATTTTTTGAAAACACACTGGCCAATTTGGGCCCAATGCCTTTCACAAATTGCAGTTCAGTTTCTAGACGTAAGTTTTGTTTTAGTGGTGCATCACTCATGCTGGGATCTATTCTGGCCGATAAGAAATCGATGTCAACAACAGGATTTTTCAGAATCAGATTAACAACGATCAGAGCGAATGAGCCATTGCCGTTTGATATTTTTATCAGTCTGGATCAAAAAATAATTCCCTATTTAAATAAAGACCATTCTTTAAAATTTGAAAAAATTCAATCCCTGCACGCCAAAGACACGGGCGAATCTTTTTTTGTCGCAGATACAGACAAGCAACTTTATCGCGATTACGTAAAGCAATCGATGAATTCCAATTTAATTCATAATGATCAGAAGGCCACTATTCTTCGCGAAAGTTCGATGGCCATTTTAGAAGATCTTTACGAAAATCCCGATGTCTCAAAAGCTCTTGAAGAATCAAAACCAATTATTTCAGATTTATTAAAATTTATGACCGAAGCACCGGACTCAATCGGCAACCTCATCAGCCTTTCGGGCCATGATTTTTATACGTACAATCATTCTTTCGATGTCAGCATTTATTCTTTGGGCTTAGGCCAAGCTCTCGGTTTTGATGCGAAAACTTTAGAAGAATTAGGACAAAGTTCTTTATTTCATGATGTCGGCAAACGTATGGTTGATTTATCAATTCTTTGCAAAAAAGGCGCGCTCGATGAAAACGAATGGGTGCAAATGCGACAGCATCCTCAATTTGGTTTAAAAATTTTAAACGAACATCCAAATATAACCGACGCGATCAAAGCCGCATGTTTTGAACACCACGAATCATGGTCTGGTGGCGGATATCCACAAGATATTTCTGGAACAGAAATTCATCCGTTTGCGCGCATTGTTGCCTTAACAGATACCTACGATGCGATGACAACACAAAGATCATACAACGTTCCTATGACACCCAGCGAAGCTTTGAATTTAATGAACGGCAAATTAAAAGGCCGCTTTGATCCTGAAATGTTAAAGGCTATGTATTCGATTTTATTTAAAATGGATGCCGCGTAAGAAAACATTCACATTCGAATTGACACTTGATTCTCAAGATCCTTATCGTTAAAGCTTAACGGAGGATTTATGAAATTATTTTTAAGTGTTTTATTATTTGCTGGATCACTTTTTTCTCAAACGCTACCTGCCGATATGATCCAAGGTCACTGGCACGCACGCACGCCCATTTATGCACAAAATGCACAATTATTTATGTCGTTTGATTTTTCAAAAACTCAGATGAAATTAACGGGAACGTGTGTGTACCCAGATCAATCCGAATTATCAGCGTCCGTTCAAGTCCATGTTGCTTATGCTGGCAGTGATTTATATATTCAAGAATCAAAACAAACACAAATCGATGACGGTTACAAATTCTGTAAGGTTTATTTAACGCATTCAAAATGGCAGTTTTATTTTAATGGCGTTGGTGCGGCTGTGTTGATTGCGCCGGTTCCTTACGGAATGCAATTTCAGTTGATCAGATAGAGTAAGTTTATATCAAAACGACAATCCTAAACCTAGATATAATAACAAAGTTATTCCTCTCGAACTGCTCGCGCTAATTTTTTCATTATCGAGATTCATTTCGCTATTAAATTTTGAAATCATCTGCCCACCAAATTCAAAATAAACACTTTCGATTTCAAATTCAGGAAAACTTAAAAAACTGTAACGCAAATATGGACTTAATTCCATAACAGCATAAGAGCTTGTTGCAGATTGAGTAGAGACACCTTCGTAGGGCACAGCTTTTAAAGTTTCATTACCCAAGTTAAAAGATAAACCCGTTTCTAAATTTGAGGAATTCAATCTCGCTATTCGAAATGTTGAGTAAATATATTCACTTTCAAACTGAAAAGATAGGTAGGCTGGATTAGTCGCTAGATACTTTGAAAGAACAAAATGTTGATGCCAATAACCTAAACCCACCGAATAGCACAACTCGTTACAAATTTGATAACTCGAATCAAATCGCTCATTTTTATATCCGGTAGAATAATTGAATTGCTTATCGACAGTTTCTAAATTTTGTCGACCCGACCTCAAGTTGCCACTAAAAGCCGTTGAAAAATTATATAAATTTTTACCAAACGAAAATGATGAAAGACATGTAATTAAAATTATTAAAGGCATCAAATCACTATATCAGATAAAATAAATACCGTCCAAATACTTCGTCTCATTTTGAGACATACCTGAAATTGTCTTTAAATTTTAAGAAATGACAACATATCAACTTAATAATACGTATAACAACCCTGATCAGGTCCTTTGCTTGCAATTATAAAATACAACAAAGGACTTTGTATGAAAAAATCAATTCTGTTACCTGTTTTTTTATTTGGATTATGTGCCGTTGCACAAGATGCGAATCAAAATGCAATACAAAATAAAGTCTCTTTACAGGATGCGATTCAATACGCTTTAAAAAACAATCCACGAACACAAGCGAACGCTCTTAGATTACAATCTGCATTTGAACAATTGCAAGCGTATAAACAATCTAAATTTTTACCAACGGCCAGCGTGGGCTATTCACAAGATTTACAAAACCCATCCGAAAGAAGTGCCAAAGCAACAATTAATATGAATTTATTTAACGGTTTTGCAGATTATTACAGTATCAAAGCCCAAGAATGTAATTACAAATTGCGCGAATCAAATCTGAAATCAACAAATTCACAAATGCAAAACACCAGCGGTCAAATTGTGGGTCTGGTTGCAAATAATTATATTAATTTGGTCGAAATCAGACAAAACCAATCTTTCGACAAAATGACTCTTGAAAAATTAAATCAAATTTTACCACAAGCCAAAAATGATGAACAAAAAAATACTTTAGAAAATTATATCAGCGGCACAACTATTTCAATTCAAGAATCTGTTTCTGATTTGCAGATCGCAGAAGCCAACTATAAATACGTCGTCAACGCTGAAGCGCCATTGATGACAGATACATTTTCTGAAATTATGACAAAAATTGAAATTCCACAAAATGCTAATCAAGCCTTTGATATCAGTTTAGAAAAAAGCCCCGAAATTTTAAGCGCTAAATTATCTTTAGAATGTAGTCAATTATCACGAAAAGCAGAACGCGCTGGCTTATATTCAGCTCGCGTCGATGTCAGTGCAAGTCGAAGTACAGATTTTAACGGAACAAATAATGGATCAACATCAGCCAATTTAAATATCACTATACCATTCGATCTTGGTCGAATGAACAGCTTTAAAGCTGGTGAAAAAAATATGACTGCCACACAACTGGATCTGGATGACACCGTAGCAGGTATCAAAAACAGTCTCAACAATAATTATATCCGATTACAAAGCAGTCAAGATGTCGCAAATACGTACGAAATAAATTACAAAAATACTGAGGCGAAAATTAATAATTACATGTCTAATTTAAAAAATCTAACAAAAGACGACATCAATATCT
>CANBND010000201.1 GCA_947370945.1 Pseudobdellovibrionaceae bacterium
AGGTTTCTCGACCGCTGAAGGCCAAGCTCGAATGCTGCATGATTTAGCAAGCATTGAATTGCAAGCCATGGAGCTGGGACTTCGTTCGTTAGTTGAATTTCCAGACGAGAATCAACACGAAGATCATAAGTTTCGAGAAGAACTTTGGAGACTGACTTTATCTGAATCTGAACATTTAGAAATGTGTCTTATCGAAATTGAAAAATTAGGTTTTAAGTGGGGTGACTGGCCCGTGAATTGTGGTTTGTGGCAATCCGTAAGTAGCGACGACAGTTTATTGGATCGATTACTGATCGTTCACAGATATCTTGAAGGCAGCGGGCTTGATGCGGGTGATACGTTATTGCGACGATTGGCAGGCGTTGATGCAACGGCAGTTCAACGTGCCGTAAAAATTATTAACACCGAAGAAATTGGTCACGTTAAATTCGGATCGGATTGGTATAATTATTATTGTTTGCAATCAGGTCTTGACCCCGTCGATGATTTTGAAATTCGTATGAACCGTTTGCGCGCGGTTTTACCAAAGCGATTGAATCCTTTGAACCATGATTTACGTAAGCAAGCGGGATTTTCTGAATCTGAAATTATGTATCTTGAAAAACTGCGCGAATCGTTTTTAGATCGTGATTCGAAGTTTAAAAAATTGAATTAATTTTTTGAATAAAAAACAAAACCAACACGTTCGATGTGTTCGATTAAGTTTTTATTATCTATATGATGAAATAATGAAATGTCGACTTCATATGGTAAATTCAAATCATCAATTTCATTTGCAATTTTTAAAAGTCCAGAAAATTTTCTATCTTCAGAAAAAATTGTCAAATCAATATCAGAACCATTTTTAAAGTTTCCTTTTGCGCGTGAACCATAAAGAATAACTTTTTTAATCTCTGAATATTTTTTAAAAACAGAATTTAATTTTTCTTGTGTGCTTAACGTTAAGCCGCATTTATCTTGAGGTATCATTTAAGGTATGAGCTCATTTTTTTTTCTAAATCTTTAAAGCATAAAAAATATTTATGAATAATATCATTAATCACGCGAATTGCTATTTCTTGATTGTAAGTATGTGAGCTTAAATTTCGACTTTTAATCATAGACATCCAAGATTCGCCGTCGATGATTAAGCCAACTTTAAATGCCTGGCGAGTTGTATCTTTTGAACCAATCAAATCTGTTGCGCCTTTGTTTTCGATATAATCTTTAAGAAGATTCCATGATAATTCATGTGTAAATTCGAAAGCTTGAATCAGTCCTTGTTTTTCAAGATCGTTCAATTCGCGTTTTTGACTTTCTTCGACAGCAAAAGAAAGCTGTTTTAAAGCATTTTTAAAATTATCAAAGCGCTGTTGCCAGCGAATGTCATTTGAAGTCATGGTTCATTTTGGATGCAAAACTGTTTAGAATCAAATAAATTCTAAACGTCTTCAAAGTCTTCCAAAAATCTCCACTGACCTTCGGGTAATTTTCCTAATTTGAGGCGGCCGACGCGCACACGTTTTAATCCATGAATTGATAATCCTACTTGTTCGCACATTTTTCGGATTTGGCGTTTTTTTCCTTCACGCAAAATAAAACGCAATTGATCATCGTTGATCCAGTCAACAACGGCGGGTTTTAATTGTTCGCCATCGATTTCAAGACCGTGATTTAATAATTGCAATTGTTCATCCGGAAAATTTTTGGCAGCCGAAGATTGGCCGCGATACTGAACGCGAACGATATATTCTTTTTCGATTTCAGAATTTTCACCGATAATTTTTTTTGCTAACCTGCCATCTTGGGTAAAAATTAATAACCCTTGTGAATCAATATCAAGTCGGCCTGTGACGGCCAGATTTTTTAAATCACCCATCATTAGTTTTCGGGCTTGTTGACCGTTTGATTTATTCATTTCATCAAAAAATTGTGTCGCATCCGTAACCAATCTGATTGCTGGTTCGTAACCCGGTTCGGGTTGGCTTGAAACATAACCAATGGGTTTATTCAGTATGATGGTCACTAAGTGTTTTTGCTCTTGCATGGCTTCAGCGCCCAAAGTCACCGATACATCACGATCAACTTTGGTTCCAAGTTCTGTGATTTTTTTGCCGTTCACATAAACCATGCCGCGTGAAATTAAAGAATCAGCTTCACGACGTGAAGACAATCCTTTTTCAGACATCAATTTTGAAAGGCGGATTTTTTGATCTGCGTTTTGGTCGTCAGTCATTTTTTTTGTTTCCTAACGTTTCATCAAGTTGAATTTCTAATTCTTCGACGCTCGGTAGCTGTTGGGCTAACTTTTCAGGTAAATTTTTTACAAGTTGATATTCGGCAATGCCGATTGGTTTTTGAACGCCATTTAAGGCGTACTGCGCCACAAGATGATTTTTTTCTCGGCACAATAAAATACCAATCGTTGGCTCATCTGTTGGTGATTTAATTTGCGCATCAATGGTTGATAGATAAAAATTAAGTTGCCCAATATGCGCAGGTTTAAATTCTTCATTTTTTAACTCAATGACGACATAGCATTTTAATTTGATATGATAGAATAATAAATCAATAAAAAAATCATCACCGTTTACATTTAATCGATATTGTTGATTAACAAATGCAAAACCACTTCCAAGTTCTAATAAAAATTGAGTAATATGTTTTACAAGAGAGTTTTCAATTTGTGCTTCATTGGCTTCGTTTGTTAAATTTAAAAAATCAAAAATGTAAGGATCTTTTAAAATTTGCCCAGCCGCATTTGCAGATTGAGGAATGATTTTTTCAAAATTATTTACAGCTTTACCATGTCTTTCGATCAATTTATTTTGAATATTTTTTTCTAAAGTCAGTCTAGACCAAGATTCTTGGGCAGTTTGAACAGCATACCATTCTTGCTGTTCTGGAGTCTCAACTTTAGTTAAAATAGTCACAATATGAAACCATGGCAATTGGTCAGCAGGCTGCTGACCAATTTTCAAATGAGGACACTTCTCGGCAAAAAACCGCATGTATTTTAAATTTCCTTTTGAAAACCCTTTAAGATCAGGAAAAGCATCTTTTAAATCAGCTGCTAAATGATCAATGATTTTTGAGCCCCACTTTTCATGGCTCTGTCGTGACAGTATTTGAAGCCCGATATTATGATACAGTTGAATCATTTGCTGATTGACAGCCAACGAAGCCTTGGATTGAGCAGATCTAATTTGAATTTTTAAATCTTTTAAAAATTCATTATAGTTTGTCGGCAAATTTAAAGACATTATGCTACTTTCCGTCGAACGTTGTATCCGTTGCGACTATTTATCCATCTCCATTTTTGCAACAGTTTGCAGTTGCATGTTCGAGGTGCCTTCGTAAATTTGTCCGATTTTTGAATCGCGCCAGAATTTTTCAACAGGGTATTCTTTGGTAAATCCGTTGCCGCCAAATAAATCAATCGCCTGTGATGTTACTTTTTCTGCAACTTTTGATGAATAATATTTTGCCATCGCAGCAGATTGAATAAAATCAGCTCCTGAATCTTTAAGGCGAGCGGCATTGTAAACCATCAAACGTGCGGCTTCTAATTCGATACGCATTTCGGCCAATTGAAATTGAACACCCTGAAATTGCCCGATGGCTTTTCCAAATTGTTCGCGTGATTTAATATAATTCAAAGTTGCCTCATAGGCTCCTTGTGCGATTCCGACCATTTGCGCGCCGATACCGATACGGCCTTCGTTCAAAGTTTCAATCGCAATTTTATAACCTTTGCCGATTTCTCCTAAGACATTCATTTCTGGAACTTCACAATTTTCAAATATTAATTCACATGTTGAGCTTGCGCGAATTCCTAATTTGTCTTCTTTTTTACCGACGGTGAAACCTTTAAAATCTTTTTCGACGATAAAAGCGGTGATTCCTTTGTAACCTTTTGTTGTGTCGATATTAGCAAACACGATAAAGAAACTGGCTTCTTTTCCATTCGTAATCCATAATTTATTTCCGTTCAAAATCCATTTGCCATCTTTTTTCTCAGCACGACATTTTAAAGCGAAGGCGTCTGATCCAGATGAGGATTCAGATAAGCAATAAGCACCGACCCATTTTTGCGCCAACAGCGGTAAATATTTTTCTTTGATCGCATCAGTGCCGTATTTAATAACTGCATTTGTCACCAATGTATTTTGCACGTCACATAAAACAGAAACTGAACCATCAACACGACCAATTTCTTCGATCGCAATACAAGCCATCGTAAATG
>CANBND010000202.1 GCA_947370945.1 Pseudobdellovibrionaceae bacterium
ATTTCAATTTTTAAAGTTTAGTACAAATTTAATTTAAAATATTTTATAACAAAAATTATCTGAAGGAGAATTCCTATGTCTATTTCTGCGACTATGGTTAAAGAATTACGCGAAAAAACAAGTGCTGGTATGATGGATTGCAAAAAAGCCTTAGAAGAAGCCAAGGGCGATTTCGAAGCCGCTGTTGAATGGTTACGAGTTAAAGGCTTATCTGCAGCAGCTAAAAAATCAGATCGTATTGCTGCTGAAGGTTTAGTTTTCGCAGCCACATCTGGCAAAACTGCGGCTGTTGTTGAAGTGAATTCTGAAACAGATTTCGTGTCTCGCAACGAAGGTTTTAAGTCTTTCGTAAACGACATCATGACTCAGGTTTTAAATTCAAATTCAACAGCTCCAATTTTAGAACAAGATTCAGTAAAAAATCCGTCGAAAAAAATCAGCGATACATTAAAAGAAGCGATTGCGACTTTGGGTGAAAATATTGTTGTTCGTCGTTCTGAAAAATACGCTGTCGCTGGCGAAGGTATTGTTCATACATACATTCACGGCGAAGGCAAAATCGGCGTAATGATCGAAGTTGGCGCGGCAAATTCTGCAGCGGCGAATTCACCTGAAACAAAAACTTTTGCAGCTGACGTTTGTATGCATATCGCAGCGACAAATCCTTTGGCTTTATCACAAGCTCAGATGGATCCAACTGTTGTTGCTAAAGAAAAAGAAATTTTAAAATTAAAGAATTTAGAATCTGGTAAAAAAGCCGAGATGGTTGATAAAATCGTTGAAGGCCAAATCAGAAAATTTTTAGCAGAGAATTGTTTAATGGATCAAAGCTTTGTTAAAAATCCAGATTTAACAATCACTGCTTTAATGGCTGAAGTTTCTAAAAAAGCTGGTGGCGATTTAACAATTAAACGTTTTACACGTTTTGAATTAGGTGCTGGAATCGAGAAAAAAGTTGTCGATTTCGCAGCCGAAGTTGCAGCCCAGACTCAAGGGTTGAACTAAAATATATTTTCTCTGAAAAGAGGGCCTCAAAAGGGCTCTCTTTTTTTATGTGTTTTTTAATTGCAGTTCAATGTCGCGTTTGTAAATTAATTTCTAAACAGGAGCCCACGATATGAGTAAAGCAGTCTATAAAAGAATTCTTTTAAAGCTCAGCGGCGAAGCTCTGGCGGGAACTCAAGGCAGCGGAATTAACACGGCCGTTCTAAATCAAATCGCACAAGACGTAAAAGTAGCCCATGAAACCGGTGTTGAAATTGGTCTTGTGATCGGCGGCGGAAATATTTTTCGCGGTGTTGCGGCTTCTGCACAAGGCATGGATCGCGCAAGCTCTGATTACATGGGAATGCTTGCAACATGTATTAATGCATTGGCATTACAAGACGCTTTAGAAAAAGCAAAAGTTCCAACACGCGTTCAATCAGCCATCGAAATGGCTGAAATTGCAGAGCCGTACATTCGCCGCAAAGCGATCCGACATCTTGAAAAAGGTCGTATTGTTATTTTTGCGGCCGGCACAGGAAATCCATTTTTCACAACTGACACAGCCGCATCGTTGCGTGCGATGGAAATTAACGCCGAAGTTTTAATGAAAGCCACAAAAGTTGACGGTATTTACGATAAAGACCCAACGAAACACACAGACGCAAAAAAATACGACAAAATCAGTTATATCGATGTTTTGAAACAAGGCTTACAGGTCATGGATTCAACAGCAATCAGTCTGTGTATGGATAATAAGCTTCCAATTATGACATTTGATCTTGCAAAACCCGGAAATATTTTAAAAGCTATTTGTGGAGAAGCAATCGGAACACTGGTTCACTAATTTTATACTGTTATTTTTTATTTATTATTATTTCAAAGTGAATATAAAAACAAAAGGAAACTTTTATGATTGAACAAGCAAAAGCAACAACAAAAGCAAATATGGAAAAAGCTGTTGTCAGCCTTACCGAAGAACTTAAGAAAGTTCGCACAGGCAAAGCACAAGTTTCGATGCTGGATAATATTCGTGTCAATTATTACGGCCAGTTATCGCCGCTGTCGCAAGTCGCTTCAGTTTCAACTCCGGATGCAAAAACATTTCTCATCGCTCCGTGGGAAAATTCAATATTAAAAGAAATTGAAATGTCGATTGTAAAATCTGATATCGGCATGGCTCCGATCAACGATGGTAAAGTGATTCGATTAAAAGTTCCTGATTTAACCGAAGAACGTCGTAAAGATTTAGCCAAACAAGTTAAAAAAATTACCGAAGACGCTCGCGTAGCCGTTCGTTTAGTTCGTCGTGACGGAAATGAAGAAGTCAAAAAAGCTTTGAAAGACAAATTAGTCAGTGAAGACGAAGCTAAAAAAGGCGAAGCCGATATTCAAAAATTAACTGACGATTGTATTAAAAAAATCGATCAAATTGCTGACGAAAAAGAAAAGTCGATCTTAACAATTTGATTTTAAAAAATAATATTATGTCGAATCGACTTCAACACTTAGCAATTATTATGGATGGCAACGGTCGCTGGGCTCAGCTTAAAAACAAGCCCCGCACGTTCGGTCATGTTAAAGGTGCGCGTGTTGCGAAAAAAATGATTACTCATGCCAGCGATTTAGGAATTAAATATTTAACATTGTATGCATTCAGCACTGAAAACTGGTTGCGCCCCCAAGACGAAGTCGGTTTTTTAATGCGCCTGCTTGAACGTTATTTAATTAAAGAAACTGAAAATCTAATTCAAAAAAATATTCGCTTTACAATTATTGGTGACCTGAATCGCTTACCAACTGGCGTGCAAAAACAAGTGCAAAATTCAATTGAAAAAACATCGAAATGTACGGGTCTTCAGGTATGTTTTGCGATCAGCTATGGTTCGCGGCAAGAAATTACGCGTGCTATTCAAAAAATTGCGGACTTAGTTCATGCAGGAAAAATTTCTGCAAATGAAATTACCGAAGATCTAGTTAAAAAAAATTTAATGACTGGCGATATTCCAGATCCAGATTTGATTTTGCGCACTAGTGGCGAATCGCGTTTGTCGAATTTTTTAATGTGGCAAGCTGCTTATAGCGAATTGGTTTTTTCAAAAGTTTTATGGCCTGACTTTACAACCCAAGATTTTGATGACTGTTGTAAAGATTTTTATTCAAGAAACCGCAGATTCGGAAAAATTGATGCAGAACTTAGCTTCTAGATTTTTTTCTGCAGCCGTTGCTTTAATTATTTTATTTTGTGCAATTTATTTTTGGCAAGCCACGGGCGTTTATGTCATCGGCATTTTTGTCGTGCTTCGCGGGTCTTATGAAATGGCCAGAATGTTTTTTTCTGACGATTATCCTAAATATTCAAAAACATTTTTTGTTTTTTTAAGTTTAATTTCTTTTTTAATTGTGACAAACCCGCTGTTTAAGTTTTTATCTGGCCTGATTGTCGTTTTAATGTTTTTAACGACTGTTTGTTACGGAATTACTTTGCATCGTAAATTCAGCTCGATTGATCGTGTATTGATGTTTGTAACCAAATGTGTGACCGGATTAATTTATTGTTGTTATTTACCGGCCACGATGATTTGGATCACGCAAACTAATAACGGCATGGAATGGTTTTTTTGTTTGCTGGCTGTCGTTTTCGCTGGTGATTGTGGTGCATATTTATTTGGGGCAACGTTTGGAAAAACAAAAATTGCTCCGCTGTTGTCCCCGAAAAAAAGTCTGCAGGGTGCTGTGGGTGGATTATTATTTTCATTAGCAACTGCACTGGGGTTTTCATTTTTACTTCCGAATACGCCGATTTGGGTTTTGGTCGCCTGTGGTTTGCTTGGCGGAATTCTGGGTCAAATCGGTGATTTTTTTGAATCTTTGGTTAAACGAAATGCGGGAGTCAAAGATTCAGGCTCAATTATGCCAGGGCACGGCGGAGTTTTAGATCGCCTTGACGGAGTTTTATTAGCAGCGCCACTGTTTTATATAGCGTCGACTTATTTTTCTTTATAGATTTTCATACACTACTCAGAAGGTACAGCCTTTCGTCGAGTCTGATTTTCAATATTTTACGCGCTAAATGATGAAAAAATTTATTATTTCAATAGAATAGTAACCTATGAATATACAAAACATATTATCGCAGGCTTTTGACAACATTGTTCCATTTGTTGTGTTGTTAGGAAT
>CANBND010000203.1 GCA_947370945.1 Pseudobdellovibrionaceae bacterium
TGAAAAAAAACACGCCACGCAAAGCCGAAATTTATTATTGGATTGGTCAATTTCAAGCCACAAATGAAGATTTTGATTTGGCAATTGAAAGTTATCAAAAATCATTGGCTGAAAAAAATAAACCAAAATGGCTTCAGGAAACTTTGCCAACATTAATTTCGGTTTTGAAAGAAAAAAATAAAAAATTTCATCTGAGTGCCAGATTACGATCGGCCTATGACAATAATATTTTGCGCGAAAATAGCAAGTTGGGTGATCAGACCTATTTATTTGATTTGGCTTTGGATTATGATCTAGTAAAGAAAAAAAATAAAACATCAAATTTTGGAATTGATCTGAGTTATCAAGGATATTCAAAAAACTCAATTTATCAAACCAGTTCATTTTCACCCAGATGGGGGCAAAGTTTACGGCTGACAGAAAATATCGAATTCGAATATTTAACAAGCCTTGGTAAAATTTTAACGAATAACAAAGCCGATCAAAATTATTTATTTGTGTTGGCGCAAATCAATCAGCAGCTCAGTTCAATATTCGACATGCAAACTGCTGTCAGTTATTTTGCAAACTTAAATAATAATCCAATAAAACAAATTGCGCTTTCGTCAGTTTTGAATGTGACTTTGGGTGATGATTTGATGTGGGTGGGCCCCGTCTATAAAAAAAGTGATTCGCCCGAACCACTTTTTGATGTCGTCAATTATACAATTCCCACGGTTGTTGAATCGTCAGTGACGACCAGTTACACGCAATATGGATTATTATTTGGTTATTCAAAATTTGTGACTGAAAAATCCAGTCTGCAATTGCAATTGTCTGCGAATCAAACGCAGTATGCTGCGATTGATTTATCTGGTTTTAACCCCGCTCAAATCGAAGGGGTGGGCTCTCGAATTGACCTTAATCAAACTGAAAAATTGACCTATAAATATCGCTATTCAGATCAAATTCGTTTCGAGGCGTCAGTTTCGGCAATTCAGAATACTTCAAAAGGGTTTCAGGGGTTCTATTCGACAACGAGGCCAACAAATACATATGATCAAAGTCAGATGACATTGGGCTTAACGTATCGCTGGCCGAAATAACAGGAAAATGAATGACAGCTGTGTCTGATTTTATTAGCGTGAAGATGTGAAAATGTCTTCAAACTTAAAATGGATTTTAGGCGCAGTTTTTTTATCTGTTTTCGTTCGACTTTTTTTAATTTCAATTTATCGAATTCCGACAAATGTTTTGCAGCCGCAGCTATTTGCCGGGGATGTCGTCGTGGCAAACCAGCTCAGCTATGGATTGCGCTTTCCGTGGATGCCCTCAGGATATTTCGAATCTGAGCCCCAGATTGATGACATCGTCATTTACAAAATCAAAAAAAACGTTGGCGATGAAATTTCAATCAAACGCATCGTTCAAAAAACAGAATTGGGTTATCTGGTGCAGCTGAATCCAGCGGAGCTTATTCAGCGTGATCAAATCCTTAGCAGAGCATGGTTTGTGGTGATTTCTGTAGGTACAACGCAAGACTCCATTTCAGAAGAAAAATCAATTCGCTGGAATCGATTTTTGACAATGATTCATTAGTCTTGTTAGCCTATCAATCAATGCCTGACAAAAATTCACTGATCGAATTGTCTCATCTGAACGAAAATAAAATTACACAGCTATTTCATAAATGTATTCAGCTTAAGAAAAATTTTAATGCGCATTCATTGCCTGAATCAAAATTAAAAGGCATTGCCGTTTTATTATTTTTCGAAGCCAGCACCCGAACGCGTTTCAGTTTCGAAGCCGCTTGCGCACGTGCAGGAGTGCATCCTTTGATTTTGGGCGGAGCCAGCGGAACCAGCCTTGAAAAAGGCGAAACGATGGAAGACACCGTTTTTAATCTGGAAGCCATGCGCCCACTTTTTTTTGTGATCAGATGTCCTGACAGTTTAGATTTGAATCAAATGCAAAAACAAATTTCAGTTCCAATTTTAAATGCGGGCTGGGGTATGAAAGGTCATCCGACACAGACGTTGTTGGATGCGGTCACTTTGTTCGAGCGCTGGGGCACATTAAAGAATAAAAAAATATTATTTGTCGGTGATATCAAACATTCGCGCGTTGTGGGTTCGCACCTACAATTAAGTTCGATCATGAATTACGATATCGGTTATTGTGCGCCGAAAGAATTATTACCAACAAATGTAAATTCAAAGATCACAATTTTTGATGATCTGACTCAGGGTTTGAAATGGGCCGATGCAGTTGTCGGTTTGCGCGTTCAAAAAGAACGACATATTGACCTCATTCACGAGGACAATTTTATTTCTGAGTACCGCGAAAAATTTGGTCTGAATTTAAAAAAATTAGAACATTTTAAATCAGACGGTTTAATTTTACACCCCGGCCCGATCAATTATGGTGTCGAGCTTGAAAAAGAAGTTTTGAAAGATCCACGTTCTGTCATTTTACAACTTGTTGAAAATGGAGCCTTCATGCGTGAAACATTAGTCAGAGAGATTTTAATATGAAAATTTATTTAGTTCTTGAAGACGGCGATATTTACGAAGGCGCTGGATATGCTGGCCAAGCCTCAGGTCAGAAAAATTTCCCAGACAAAGCCGGTGAAGTCGTTTTTAATACGACTCATTCGGGTTACGAAGAAATTGCAACAGACCCTTCGTATTTAAATCAAATTATTGTTATGACAGCGCCCATGCAAGGTAACTATGGCAGTGATCTGGCCGATTGGGAATCTTCAAAAATTTGGATCAATGGTTTTGTGTGTTTACAGATGCAATCGTCAAAGCGAAATTCATCATGGGCGAATTTATTAGTTAAAAATAATGTACCGATACTGACAGAAATTGATACTCGAAAATTAACGATGAAACTTCGCAATCAAGGAACTCCTTGGGGAGCCCTTGTCAGCGCTGAAAATTCAGAGGCCGCATTTGTTAAAGCTACAAAATTAATTTCTGAAACAAAAAAAATAGATTCAGATTGGGTCTGGGCAGCCAGTCGAAAAGAAATTGAACATCGTAAAGGCCAAAATTCGAAGGGGCCCAAGGTGGCAGTTTTAGATTTTGGATGTAAAGAAAATATTTTGCGTGAGCTGAGTTCACGTTGTTCAGAAATAAAAATTTTTCCATCGCGCACGCATTTTGATGCGATCCAAAGTTTTAATCCAGATGCATTGATGTTAACAAATGGTCCTGGTGATCCTTCGGCTGTTGAAAAAGCTGTTGAAACAATTCAAATCTTTTTAGGAAAAATTCCGATCTTTGGCATTTGTATGGGGCACCAAGTTTTAGGATTGGCTTTGGGAGCAAAAACTTATAAATTAAAATTCGGTCATCGTGGAGCAAATCATCCTATAAAGGATTTATTATTAAATAAAATTTATATGTCCAGCCAAAATCACGGCTATGCCGTTGATGAAAAAACTTTGCCTGCGGATGTTCGGGTGACTCATATCAATTTGAATGATCAAACTGTGGCGGGCTTTTATTCTGAATCAAAAAACTGTCTGGGCATTCAGTACCATCCTGAAAGTCACCCTGGTCCGCACGATGCGGTTCAGTTATTTGATTATTTTATAAATGTGATGAACAAAAAAAATCAGAACGGAAAAATTAATGATCAATCTATTAACCTTTGAAGACTGCTATCAGAAACTGATTCAGCATTTTACAGGCAGTGCTTTTAAGGATGAATTAGCCTTAGCTCAAAAAGAATTTTTTGACAATGCCGGCACATTAGACGAAAACAAACCGAATTATCCGTTGCGGATGAGTCAGTTTTTTGATTGGTATTTTTTAACAAGGCCATTAAAAGGGTATATGCAGACGCCAATGATGGTGTGCGAACAACAACGTGAGCTACGTTTATCTGAAGATGACATCGAAACACTTCAAATTTTAAAAAACCATCAGCATTCTATATTTGAATATATCAAAACCAAAAATAACGAAATGCATATTAAAAATATCTACAAAAATGAAAAAATCGCAGTTGTCGCCGATCAAATGATTTTCAGTTTCGACGAGAAAGAATTTTTCGAAGCTCGCACAGTTTCCGTTGAAAATAAAAACTATTATTTAAAGGGTTT
>CANBND010000204.1 GCA_947370945.1 Pseudobdellovibrionaceae bacterium
AATTCCAAAAATGGAAATCGCCGCAATTCGTTTTTTTAATATACAAAACAGGTTTCTTTCCGCAGTATTATTAATATGAAAAAATATCTAATCTACTGGATCATCGGCTTTTTTTCGATTGTGATATTTCATATCAATCGATATATCGAAATTATTACCCATCCATCAGTGCTGGTTCAAGATGTGCTCCTGCTAACACTACTTATTACTCCGGCAGGGTTGTTGTTTTTCGCCCGAAAAATCGAGAAAAAATGGTCAAAGAGAATTGCAATATCTATAACTTTCCTAACTATTTGCCTTTCAAGCCTTAGGCTCATTTTTCTAATTATTGGAATGAGTACGGAAAATTACTCTGAAAATATCGACCATTCTTTTAACAAGATAAATACGGTTACTCTGCAATCTTCTGAAATAAAAGTGTATCTTACTAACTGTGGAGCTACATGCGCTTATGGAATAGTAATACGTCAAGAAATGAACTTGTTTTTTGATTTTACTTTAACGAAACAACTGCTTACTGAATACCGATGTGATGAAGCGACTGTCGAAAAAAAGGAAAAAAACATTCAGCTGCAGGCCTGTACTCAGCAGGCATTAGTTGAGCCAAACAGATGGGTATATTTTTAAAACTTAACAATTTCATTTACTCGCGCAGGGCTGACTTTTAATTTTTTAGCCTACGATCGCAGGCTAAATTATAGATTTTTATGATTTTAACCCACGATCGTGGGCTAAGAATCTAATACTTAATTTTTATTTCAGAAGTTTCCCATTGTTTAAAAACTTCAAACGCTTCGTCGCGCATTAATTGTGTCATAGAAATTTTTCGTTCTGACATGGGTTTTGGGATTTCAGTATAGATAAAATCATCGTCGAATTGGATCGAGGCTGCATCTTTTTTTGTGTTGGCATAATAAATTTTTGACAAACGTGCCCAGTAAATCGCAGACAAACACATCGGGCACGGTTCACAGCTGGTGTAAATTTCTGCGCCTGTTAAATCAAAATCACTTAAATTTTTGCAAGCTTCGCGAATCGCTTCGACTTCGGCGTGCGCTGTGGGATCGTTGTTCGCTGTTACTTTGTTCCAGCCTTCGCCAATGATTTTTCCGTCTTTGACGATCACGGCACCAAAAGGACCGCCGCCGGATTGAATATTTTTTTGTGAAAGTGCAATGGCTTGCTTCATATATGTTGTTTGCATGACGAACTACGTTGCAAAAGAATTAGCTTTAGATCAAGTCTTTTTTATCGAATAATTAAATCTATTATGAAAAAACGCGATTTTATCCTCTTTTATTTGAACGGCGAACGCCACGAAGTGCGAGGCGCTCAATGCGGCCTGATGTTGTCTGAATATTTACGGATCGTAAAGAACTTAACGGGTACAAAAATTGTTTGTGCCGAAGGCGATTGTGGAGCCTGCAGTGTACTTCGATATTTTCCATACTCTGCAAAAAAAGAAAATATTTTTCTGCCTATCAATTCATGTATTGCGACTATAGCGCAAATGGATGGCTCCAGTTTAATTACCGTTGAAGCTTTGGGTTTCACGCCAGTTCAAAAAGCCATGGTTAATTGCCACGGCAGCCAATGTGGATTTTGCACTCCAGGTTTTGTGATGGCGCTGACTGGTTTGGTCGAAAAAAAGATTTGCTCTAAAAATATTTCTGCAAATTTAACGGCTCAAGAATCAAAAAACGCACTCACCGGAAATTTATGCCGATGCACTGGATACCAACCGATCATCGATGCCGCAGAAAGTATCGATCTGGCAAAATGCGAATCTGTGAATGAAAAATTTTTATCTGTGACTTTAAAAAAAGATTTGCTGAAAAATTTAAAAATACCTGTCGAAATCAAAACAGATGATTTTTATTTTATGGCTCCGACAAAAAATATAACTGCTGCAAAAGCATTGTCGAAAAAAAATCAATTACTGGCTGCTGCAACTGATTTGGGTGTAGTTCATAATAAACGTAAAATAAAATTAAACCAACTGGTCAGCCTGCACTTGGTCAGCGATTTGTATCAAATCAAAAAAACAAAAAATCGCTTATCTGTCGGCGCGCGAATCACTTTGGCAGAATTACGAACGCAAATTAAAGATTTAATCCCCGAATTTGCAAATTTTTTGGATCTATTTGCATCTCCGCAAATTAAAAATATCGCAACACTTGTTGGTAATGTTGCAACTGCATCACCGATCGCAGATACGCCACCGTTTTTGTTGACGATGAACACGACCGTTGAAATCCAAGGCCCAAAATCAAAACGCACAGTTCCGCTTGAATCTTTTTTTAAAGGTTATCGAAAAATTGATTTAAAACCGAATGAATTAATCACAGCACTTCATTTTGACATACCCCAAAAAAATGAAATCTTAAAATTGTATAAAGTTTCTGAACGAAAAGACATGGACATATCTGCAATTAATTTCGCATTAAGATTGTCATGGTCGGATCAAGCTCAAACAGAAAAAAATTTGCAGATTAAAGATTTAAAAATTGCCGTCGGCGGAGTTGCCGCCACAACATTACGATTGTATAAAACAGAAAAGTTTTTAATCAACAAATCACCAACTGCAGAAAATTTAGAAAAAGCCGCAGAAATTATACACCAAGAGATCACACCTCTCAGTGATCTGCGCGCCTCGGATTCGTTCAGGCGCATTGTCGCTGAAAACTTATTTCATAAATTTTTCCGCGAGATCAACGTATGAATAAGATACTGAATATGCAATCTCATGACAATGCGCATACTCACGTGACAGGACGTAGCGAATTTGTTGATGATCGCGTCCTGCAAAAAAATGAACTTTATGTCGATATTTTATTTTGTAAGCATGCCAAAGCTCGTATCAAAAAAATTTCTATTGAAAAAGCCTTAAAAATTAAAGGCTGTGCCGGAATATTCTTCGGCAAAGATTTTCATGAAAATTTATGGGGCACCATTTTCAGAGATCAGCCACTATTGGCCGACAAAGTTGTTAATTTCGCCGGCGAAGTCGTGGCCCTGATTGCGGCCGACACAAAAGATGCAGCCCATGAAGCCAAAAAATTAATTGAAATTCACTATGAAATTTTGCCAGCGATTTTATCAATCACTGATGCCATTTCTAAAGATTCATTTATTGCAAGTTCGAAAAAAATTGAACGCGGCGATGTTGAATCTGCATTGCAATCAGCCGCAAATAAAATTCAAGACAGCATTGTCATTCGCGGCGCAGATCATTTTTATTTAGAAAGCAATGTCGCCGTTGCTTATCCCAAAGAAGATGGTCAAATCGAAATTCATTCGTCATCACAACACCCGACCGAAGTTCAACATGTTGTTTCGCATGGCCTTGGTATTCCCAGCAAAGATGTCACATGCATCGTCAAACGCATGGGTGGTGGTTTCGGCGGTAAAGAATCACAAGCCGCACCCATCGCAGCCTATGCCGCATTGGTTGCGCATAAATTAAATCGTCCCGCACGAATTGTTTTAACCAAAGACGATGACATGATTATCACTGGCAAACGAAATCCCTTTGAAAATTTTTATACTGTCGGATTTGATAATGACGGCAAAATACTAGCTCTGGATGCAAAATTATATTCTGATGGCGGCGCTTACGCAGATCTTTCGACATCCATCATGGAACGCGCAATGCTGCATTCGGATAATGCTTATTTTATTCCGAATATGAGAGTCATTGGCCAAGTTTGTAAAACCAATTATCATCCTCACACAGCCTTTCGTGGTTTCGGCGGCCCCAAGGGCGTTGCAATGATCGAAATCATCATCGAAAAAATTGCGCACGCTTTAAATAAAGACGCCTTAGAAATTCGAAAATTAAATTGCTATTCTGATAACGACGGTCGAAATGTTACTCATTATGATCAAGTGGTTGAAAACAATTGTTTGCCAAAACTATTTTCTGATCTTGAAACTGAATCCAAATATTTTGAACGTCGAAAACAAATTTCTGCGCATAATGAATTGGCTTTAAAAAATAAATCTTTACCGCTGAAAGGACTTTCACTGACTCCGGTCAAATTTGGAAT
>CANBND010000205.1 GCA_947370945.1 Pseudobdellovibrionaceae bacterium
CGCCGTCAAACCATAAACACCTGCATTCGCATTTTCACCAACAAAAGATGTTTCCAGATAATGTCTGGATAATTTTCCACCCAAAGCCAGATCAAGGGATAACAACTGAGCACCCGATTGCAATTCAAACTGAGTTCGTGAAAAATGAAAATCAGAATTATTTTCGTTTTGCAATTGTACAAATTGCAAATTTGAATTTTGGGCCAGATTTATTTTTGTCGAAATATTAATGGCGTTCGATTTTTGTAATGAACCAAGCAGTGAGCTTGGCAATGACACAAAATTTAAAATCAATTTCGTTTGTGCGTTTTCTGCCAAATTAAATTCAATGGCCGATTGTGATAAAATATTCTGATCTGACGATGACTCAGATTTTTGTGCAAATAAAATTTGAATCGGTTTTTCAATGATTTTACCAGCAGCAATTTGCACACAAATTTTTTGCGTAGCTGCTGCAAGTGCCAAATCAATGAATTTAATTTCGCCTTGAGCGCTGGTATTTGTAAAATCTGATTCAACAGCTTCAATAACAGAAATCCAATTTTCAAATTCATCTGATAAAGTTTGATTGAGCTGACCATTAATAAATACAAAATTATAAAAATCTGTGGATAACTTTGTCGATAACCACTTCATGTCTTCGTGCGAAAGATGTTGTTCTTCCGTCGGCAAACTCCAATTGATTTCTGAAAAACTTTTTACAGAAGTGTATTTCCAAGCTTCATCTTTTTTTGATGGCAACCCATTTTTTTGCAGACGCTGAAACGCCTCTTCACGCAAAGTCGCAGTCTTGATACTATCTAAAGGAAATTTTTGTTTAAACTCATTATAATTTTGAATATTCATATTACATTAACCAATCGTAGCCTTTTTTCTCTAGCTCTAAGGCTAAAGTGGCGTCACCGGTTTGAATAATTTTACCACCCGACAAGACGTGAACAAAATCAGGCTTAATATAATCTAATAATCTTTGATAATGCGTGACTAACACCACGGCATTTTCTTTAGTGCGAAGTTTATTAACTCCTTCGGCCACAATTCTTAAGGCGTCGATATCAAGGCCTGAATCTGTTTCATCCAACAAAGCAAGTCGTGGTGATAACACAGCCATTTGTAAAATTTCATTTCGTTTTTTTTCTCCACCTGAAAATCCAACATTGACTGAACGCTCTAGATATTCGGGTTTCATTTGCACAAGCTTCATTTTTTGATGCAGAAATTCTCTGAAATCGCCTTCAGACATGGGCTCAGACCCCTGATGTTGTAAAACAGAATTAAATGACGTGTGTAAAAAATTAAAATTAGAAACACCGGGAACTTCAATCGGATATTGAAACGCTAAAAATATTCCTTCTTTAGCGCGCACATCCGGAGAAAATTCTAATAAATTTTGCATTGAAAAATTGATTTCATATTTCACTTCGCCCGAAGTAACTTCGTAAGCTGGGTGACCTGCTAAAATTTTTGAAAGCGTGCTTTTGCCTGAGCCATTCGGTCCCATGATCGCGTGTACTTCGCCAGCTTTCACTGAAAGATTTAAACCTTTCAAGATTTCTTTGTCTTCAATTTTTGCATGTAAATTTTTAATTTCTAACATATTTATTCCTAACCGACACTGTTCTCAAGTTTCATTTCAATTAATTTCACCGCTTCGACTGAAAATTCCAGAGGAAGTTCTTTAAACACTTCTTTACAAAAACCATTCACCAACATTGAAATTGATTTTTCGGTATCTAGCCCACGCGATTGCAAATAAAAAATTTGGTCTTCAGAAATTCGCGACGTGCTGGCTTCGTGTTCTAAAATTGCGGATTTATTTTTAACTTCGATGTACGGAAACGTATGCGCACTGCACTTATCACCCACAAGCATCGAATCACATTGCGAATAATTTCTGGCATTTTCTGCAGACGGCATAATTTTAACAAGGCCACGATAAGCGTTCGAAGATTTTCCCGCAGAAATACCTTTTGAAATAATCGTGCTTTTGGTATTTTTACCAATGTGAATCATTTTTGTTCCGGTATCAGCCTGCATCAGATCGTGAGTCAGTGCCACACTATAAAACGCACCTTCGGAATAATCGCCTTGTAAAATAACTGAAGGGTATTTCCATGTGATTGCAGATCCTGATTCAACTTGTGTCCATGAAATTTTAGAGTGCGCACCTTTGCAAATTCCACGCTTAGTGACAAAATTATAAATACCACCAACACCGTTCTTATCACCTGTGTACCAATTTTGAACTGTCGAATATTTAATTTCAGCTTTTTCTAAAGCGATCAATTCAACAATGGCCGAATGCAATTGATTTTCATCTCGCTGCGGAGCCGTGCAACCTTCAAGGTAATTCACAAAACTGCCCTCATCAGCAACGATCAATGTGCGTTCGAACTGACCGGTCTCTTTGGCATTGATTCGAAAATACGTTGATAAATCCATCGGGCATTTTGTGTTTTTTGGAATATACACAAATGATCCATCAGAAAAAACAGCAGCATTTAAGGCTGCATAATAATTGTCTGTGTATGGCACAACACTGCCAAAATATTTTTCAACCAATTCAGGGTGTGAATGAATAGCTTCAGAAATTGAACAAAAAATCACACCCGCTTTTTCAAGTTCGGCCGTATGAGTTGTACCGATACTGACCGAGTCAAAAACAACATCCACAGCTACACCAGAAATTCGTTTTTGCTCTTGCAAAGGGATTCCCAGTCGTTCAAATGTTTTAATTAATTCAGGATCTAAATCATCCATCGATTTTTTAGGATCAATTTTTTTCTTCGGCGCCGAATAATATGTTAAATCTTGAAAATCAATTTTTGGATACGAAACTTGCGCCCATTTTTCGGGAATTTCTGACGGCTCTGTTAATGTGATCCAGTGTCGATAGGCTTTTAATCTGTAATTCAAAACCCATTCAGGTTCATTTTTTTTAGCAGAGATAATTTTAATAATATCTTCATTTAATCCTTTAGGGATCGATTCACTTTCGATATTTGTTTCAAAACCATATTTATATTCGTATGAATCGGCGGACGGCTGATTCATATTTTTAGAAGTTTCAGACATGCAAAACCTCTTGTAATGAAATTGATTTATAAAAATTTTGAACTTTTGTATTTAATTGTGTAATTGGCGACACGATTGTGCATTTTGACGAAAGATCACAATCATTTTCAGAATTTAAACATTTTGTTAAATCAGTTGAACTTTCTAGCGCGTCCATCAATTCATGAACCGTCACTTCATTCAAATTTTTTGCCAATTGGTAACCACCGAATAAACCGTATTCGGCTTTTAAAATCCCACGCGAACTTAATACCTGCAGAACTCTGGCAATGACTTCGTACGGAGCATGAGTGCGATCGGCAATGTCTTGTGCACTGACAGTCATCTGCAGGGGGGCGTTCGAATTCAAATGCAAATCCGAGTGTGGTTTAAGCCCTTTTGACACAAGATCAATATCACTGAACAGCTTCAAAGCCATTAAGGCATATTCTGTTTTTTTACTTAATTTGTTCATTTAAAAACCTTTAATTTCATATACTTAAATGTTTCGTATGAATTTTAAAGTTTTTCGATTTCAAAGCACACAAGAACTGTATTTACACAGAAAGGTGTCTTTGGATCGATATCCGTCAAAATTTGTCGTATATTGCTTGAAAGGTGTAATGGCTTTTTAAATGAAAGGCAACTGATAACGACTTTAATTAACAGATTTTGTCAACCAACGCCTTACATGTTGCCACACCCACTATGACAAAGTAATTTCTGCAGCTATGAGACTATTTTTTTCTGTATTTATTTCGTTATTTGTCAGTGCTGTATTTTTTTTCACCATCAAATTTTGGGGACAATCGCAGCGCTATATTGATTATAACCATGCGTTTTATTCAAATGTGCAGGCGCCACTTATTTTTGAAAAAAGCACCGAAAAAACTTTGGTTGAAAATTTGCAGTCAAGTAAAAATTTATACTTAGACATTGCGATTACTTTGGATCAACAGATCGTGTTACCTTTGCAATC
>CANBND010000206.1 GCA_947370945.1 Pseudobdellovibrionaceae bacterium
TCCATGTACTGCGAAAATGATTTGAATGAATCGGCGAAATCGAAGCTCCGACATCCACAGATTGTTTCACTGTTGCAGGTTCATTTGCAGTTTTTAAACGGACCCCATCTTTGTAATTAAATTTTGTGTCACCGACATCATGAACAACAACACCTAACGACGGCAATAATTTAACCGGAGCCTGCAACATGATTGCCACATCATAACTGATTGCTGTGCCTTCAGAAGCAATCGTTGTCATATCAAATGAACTGACAGTTGATAATAATGGATTATTCACTTCGATACGATTAATTAATTTAGCATTTGCGCCAACTTTAAAAACACCATCAAAGAATCGATAATTTATACCCAGCACAACACCAGCGTCGCTTTGTGAAAATGCATTCATCGTTGCGCCTGTTGCATCAATCTCTGCGTGGATTTGGTTTCGATAAATCAGACCAAAGCCAAAATTTCTGCGCACCATCGACGGCGTGACTTGCATACGCGCATGATAATATTTTTGTAAATTCGTGCTTAGTATAGAATTCACTGACGAAAAATCAAAAGCCTGACTTGTGATTTTCGAGAAAACATCAGAACTGAAATTTGTTGTGGCTTCAACTTCAGGATCAAAAGCCGTTCCATAAAAATCACGAACACTTCCTAAATTTGCAGGATTTCTAAATAAAGCAGTTTCATCGCTAGGTACAGCAACGCCGGCACCGCCCATGCCTAATGAACGTGTTGTATTATAGGATTCGACCCATTCTTGTGAAAAAGAATTCGACGAAAAAAATAAAACTAAAAATAAACAGCTGCATCGTGCGCCTGAAAAAATCCATTTCATGTTTAACTGATCGGAACATGGACAAAAAAACTTAAACCAAATCGAGCCAATTTGATACAATCTGGATCAGACTTTCTTCGGGTCCAGAGTTGTCGATACAGTATGTCGACTGTGAAATTTTGTGTGATAAAGGCAACTGATTTTCTATACGGCGACGAGCTTCATTTTCAGATAATTGATTTCTCGACATGAGTCGTGATTGTTGTATTTCAGCGTCGCACCAGACTGTAACAACAGCGTCAAAATTATTTTGCAAATTTTTTTCAAATAATAATGGAACATCATAAAAACAATGCGAATGTCCGTCATTTTTATGTTTTTCTTTTTGCAGTTGAACTTCGGTATGAATCAACGGATGTAAAATCGCTTCAAGCTGATTTTTTGCAGAGCTATCAGAAAATATAATGTTGGCTATTTTTTTTCGATCTAGTTCTTGGTTGGCTTGTAAAACTTCTGAACCAAAATGAGACACAATTTTTTCATAACCTTCAAACCCCAAGCGCGTCAGTTGATGTGAAATTTGATCTGCATCAATCACACGGTAACCTCGACTTTCGATCAGTCTGGCGACCGTAGATTTACCTGTAGCGATACCACCTGTTAAACCAATCCATTTCATAAGGCTCCTTTAACTTTAAAATACATAAAAAAAAATCAGTACTTTAGATTCAGTTTAATATAGCCGATCAGGAAAACGATGTCTAATCTTGAACAGTTCGGAAAATATATTTTATTAGAAAAATTAGCCGCCGGCGGTATGGCCGAAGTCTATTTAGCAAAATCAAATGGTGCCAATGGAGTCAGTAAATTTGTTGCTGTTAAACGAATTTTGCCTCAGTTTTCTGATAACGAAGAATTTATTGAAATGTTCAAAGAAGAAGCCAATGTTGCTATCAATTTGAATCATTCGAATGTCGTTTCAATTTATGATTTTGGTATTGAAAAAGGTCAGTTTTATCTGGTCATGGAATTCGTCGAAGGTCGAAACCTGCGCCAAATTTTAAATGAATTAAAAAAAGCAAACAAAAGTATTTCGATCGAACAATCTGTTTTTATCGTTAAAGAAGCAGCTGCAGGCTTGGATCATGCGCATCGCTGTTCAGATTCAAAATCTGGCAAGCCTTTAAATATCACTCATCGCGATATGAGTCCGCAAAATATTATGATTTCGTTCGAAGGCGAATCCAAAGTCATCGATTTTGGAATCGCTAAAGCAGAAAAAGAATCTGAGTCCACAAAAGCCGGAACATTAAAAGGTAAATTTGCGTACATGAGCCCCGAACAATCGGAAGGTTTACCGATTGATCCACGAACAGATGTTTTTGCATTAGGAATTATTTTGTGGGAACTGTTAGCTAACGACAGATTATTCACTGGCAGTAACGAAGCCGCAATATTGCGTAAAGTGCGCGATTGTCAAATTCCACCAATCAGAAAAATTAATCCTTTAGTTCCGACCGAGCTTGAGCGCATTGTCACAAAAGCTTTGGCGAAAGACAAAAATGTTCGCTATCAAACCGCTGCGAATTTACAAAAGGATTTAAATCGATTTTTAAATATGCAGTATCCTGATTTTGCATCGCAAGATTTCAGTACTTTTATCAAAGACTGCTTTAAAAATGCGTTTGCCGAAGGCCGCGAAAAATTAGTTCGCTATTCTAAAGTTGAAAATTTAAATGATGCGATGGCGATGACTGAAACTCAGCCAACTCCAACAACAGCAAATTCACAAAAAGACTTGCCACCTGTACCTGAACAAAAAATTCCAGCTATTCCTGGAATTCCCAATTTACCAACAGCACCTGTCTTTGCCCCAAAGGGCTTAGGCACATCAGAACAAATTAAAATTTCTTTAGACGGCGTACGTAATGCAGGCGTTGGAAAAAAAGCACCTGAACGTGTAAATCATTTTGCAGCTCAAAATAATAATGATATTGGACAATCTACACGTGTAACGCAAATCACACAGATGACTCAGATGTCAAAAACAAATACGAGATCAAAACCACAAATAAAATCCGATACGAATGATATGATCATGAAATTCTTTGTCGTTGCAATTTTAGGTTCTGCAAGTTTTTGGGGTTATACCAATTTTTTGAAAACGCCTACGCAAAAACCAATCGCAGGTACCAAAGCCATTCCAAAGCCAATTCCTTCTGGTGAAATCGTCAGTGCTTCGATTGCGAAAGTTTCAATTTCAATCAATAGTCAGCCTTCTGGAGCCCGAATTTATATTGATGGGCGTGACACAGGTCAAATAACACCGTCAATTATCCCCGTCATTGCCAACAAAGATTTGGCTATTTCTATGACCAAAGACGGCTACACAAAATATGAAACCACAAAACAATTTACACAGCCCACATCGTTTGCAGCGACTCTTCAGCAGCAAATCGCAGGTGGGTACATTAATATTTACATCGTTAACGGCGGAGCACGCCCCGCACTGTTCGTCAACGGACAGCGCTTAACAGAGGATTTACCAATCAAGAGGTATCGCGTACCTGCAAATACAGAAATTACTGTCAGCGCTGAAAATGCAATTACGCGATTAAGCGACGAGGTCAAAATCAAAGTTGCAACGGATATGGTCCGTGACGTTGAATTAGTTTTAGGACGAAAACCTGCAGCTCAAAATTCACAAAACCCACCCGTTACAGAAAAAAAATAATGGCACATAATTTAGAAACAATTTATGATTGGCTATTAAGAATCAAAGCGCGCGATCAGCACGTAGCAATCACCACAAAAAATAAAGACACAAAAAATTGGACGAATTTTACAGCCACACAATATCTGAAAAATATCGTTTCATTTAAAAAATTATTACAGCAAAAAACTGCAGATCAAAATATACAAAATAAAATAGTCGCTTTAATTTCAAATACACGCTGGGAATGGGCTGCTTTTGATATTGCGACTGTTTCCAGCGGTGCCTTATTAGCCCCGCTGTATCCCAATTTAAATGACGAAGACGTTTTGTATATTTTAAATCATTGCGAAGCAGATATTTTGGTTTTAGAAACAAAAAGACATCTTGAACAATTTCATCGGATTGAAAAAAAAATTCAGAAAAAATTAATCCCAATAATTATTGACGATTTATCGATTGATTTTAATTCAGTTACTGAAATTGAAATCGATGAATTTATTGCACACGCTAAAAACGTAAAACTCGATGACCCAAT
>CANBND010000207.1 GCA_947370945.1 Pseudobdellovibrionaceae bacterium
GCCTTTGTATTTTACACAATCATCATTTGCATTAAAGAAAAAAAATTCAATATTTACAAGCCACCTACAAAAAAAATATTTTTCGGCCTGTTGCTGGCCTCGGTGATGTTGATGTTGAACTGGCTAATTTATATTTACGCCGTAAATTCAAATCAAGTCGTTGAAAGCAGCTTGGGTTATTTTATTAATCCTATTGTAAATATTTTATTTGGTGTGTTTTTATTGAAAGAAAAATTATCAAAATACCAAATCGCCGCAGCGGTTTGCGCGGCTCTGGGCGTGTGTGTTATTGCAACTGATCATTGGCATATACCTTGGATCGCATTAATTTTAGCTGTCACATTTTCAATTTATGGTTTGATGAAAAGAATAAATCCGATATCGGCTTTGAAATCCAATCAATTTGAATCGTTTATTTTTGTTATTCCTGCTGTAGTAATTTTAGTCTTTGATTCTTACAACTGGGTGCAATCAGATCATTTAATTTCAACCAGTGCATTGCTCATCGGGGCGGGTATTGTCACGGGTTTACCGCTGATATTTTTTTCCGAAGCGGCCAAACGCATTCCATATTACATGATGGGATTTTTTCAATTCTTAGCACCCAGTTTGCAATTTTTAAGTGGAGTCTTCATATTTAAAGAACCGCTTTCGCAAACCAAAATTTTAGGTTTTTCATTAATTTGGTTTGCGGCTTTGATTTTGGCTGTGTTTGGTTATTTGAATTCAAAAAGAAAAAAATTAGTCTAAGGTATGTTTTATGAGAGCTTTTTCTAGCCAAGGTTTTTTAACTTCGATGACTTTGGCTTCGATTTCGCCTTTTTTGAATCTGATAAATTCGCCCTTTTTTGCAATCACAGAAGTCTTTGATTGATCCGCTGTAAATGCGGCGGCACCTTTTAGGGTACACAGCACACTGTCGCCAGTTGTTGAGTCAAATTCAGAAATAAAATCTGTTCCGCGTACGCCAATCACAGCGACAGGAATTTTAACTTCGTATTTATTTTTTATACCGTCATATTTTTGCTCGACAACATGACGTAACGATCCGGTTTTTAAATCAATATGCACATTTTTATTTGGTGTGTACTGAGTCAAAGTTAATTCCGTATTTTCAGTGACCACAATGATGTTGCGATCATCCATAACCAGCTTAACATGAGAACTTGAATCGGTACGAATTGTATCGCCTTCATTAATTTTTAAGCCGACTTTGATTTCGGTGGATTTTTTATTTTGAATAATTTCGCCTTTTCCACGGCTGATCATAACCATACCGATCGAAGCCAATGAAACATTCGACAAAGTCAGCAACAAAAAAAATATACGCATACAATCTCCAGTTAAAATTATTTAATGATATCCACTGAAAATATTAAAGGGCCCATCGGGCCCTTATGCAAATAAAATTTTTGAATATAAAAATTTATTATTGAATTTCGTCGCCAGCACTTGGGTTTGTGCCTTTTCGTAACATTTCAGCATCCATTAAATGTTGCTGACACTCTTCATTTGATAATGGCTCAGTTGTTCGACCCTCGAAAACTTCAGCTTTGATCATGGCTGTTTCGATGTCATGAATTTTATCGCTCACTGAGGCTTTGCTTTTATTAGATAGTAATTCTTGCTCTAAATGGCCCAGAACAATTTTATTTTCTCTGTAATATTTGATTTCACATTCAAGTTTTTGTGAATGTGTGTAGCTTGAAACCTGACCGTGCGCTTTTAAAGTTCCTAAAATCATGGAAAACAAAATTGCTGCGGTAATAAATAAAGTTGTTTTGATGGGTTTCATGAGCGCTCCTGTGTTTGAATTTTGTGTTACAAACAAAGAGTTGCAAAATTGATGTCAGAAAAAATCTATGAAATCGAACATATGAATTTTAAGTGTTTCAGATTGAAACACTTAAAAAAAATGTCAAAAATTGTTTGTCAGTTACTTAATACCCAGTTTTTTCTTAATCGCGGCTAAATTTTCAATCGAAGATCTAACCTTTAAGGTCACGCCTTTGTCTGTGTATGATTCAGCTAAAACTCGCATTTTGGTTCTGATTTCGCCGATCACGCCTTGAACAGTGTACGGAATAAATAAATCTTCATCGAGCATTGTTGATTCAAAATAGCTCATGATTTTTCCACGCAGCATTTCTAAATCATTGGAGTCGCGTGTGGAAATCATTATGGCATCGGGATATTCGGATTTTAAATCAGTGACATCTAATTCGCTTAAGCGATCTTTTTTATTTAATATTAACAGACTGGGCACGTCTGTTGCGCCGACTTCGGCTAGAACAGTTTTGGTGACTTCAAGTTGCGATCTGAATGAGACATCCGATGAATCAACAACAAATAATAATAGCGATGCATGTAGTGCTTCATCCAGTGTCGATTTAAATGAGGCGACTAAATCATGCGGTAATTTTTTAATAAATCCAACGGTGTCAGACATTAAAACTTTGGGTCTGGTTTCGGGATGCATTGGACGGATTGTTGTATCCAGTGTCGCAAATAATTTATCGGCGACCAAAACTTCGCTGCCAGTCATTGCGCGCATCAATGAAGATTTACCTGCGTTTGTGTATCCGACCAGTGCCACTGAAATTTCTTGTTCGCGGCGTGCACGACGAACTTGATGTTCATTGCCGATCGATTCAAGTTCTGTTTTTAATTCTTTGATACGGTCACGAATTTTTCGTTTGTCTAATTCAAGACTGCTTTCGCCCGAGCCTTTTCCGCCAACACCGCCGCCGCCGCGATCTTCACCGCCACCGGTTTCACGTAATCGTGGAGCCACATAAGTTAATCGTGCGATTTCGACTTGCAGACGTGCGGCTTTTGTTTTTGCATGACGGCTGAAAATTTCAATAATAACACCAGTGCGGTCCAGAACTCCGACGCCGGTGGCGCTTTCTAAATTGCGCAATTGTGACGGAGATAAATCAGTATCAACAATAACAATTTGAGCTGATTTTTTTTGGTCTTCAGATAAAATTCCAGCGTGGTCTTCGTCTTCGGCTGCATCCGAATTTTCATTTTTTTCGTCCTGCCATTTTTGTGCGGCCTTCGATAATTTGTGTTCAACCATCGCAGCAATGCGGCCGGTGCCGCCAGTCCATTCGGCCAATTCTGTTAATTTTCCTTCGCCTAATACAGACGATGATTTATCAGTGCTGCGTTTTTGGATCACACGGCCCACAACATTATAACCCAATGTTGTCACCAAGCGGGTCAGCTCTTGCAGAGAGGCTTCCGTTTCAAGCGAGCTGGTTTTTGGCAATTGAATCGCTACAAGAACAGCATTTTTCATTTTTTCATTCATAGACATACGAAGTTATTTCCTAGCAGCATAGGTATACTTGGCTTGTATGAAAAATACTAGCCACAAAAAATCGTACAAACTTTTGACAAAAGCATATTTATTACAGCAGTCACTGGCGTTCATGATTCGCAATTCTTGCTAATCTGACAGACCTAGGTTAAGAGTTGCTCTGAATATCAGGATCAAAAATTATTTTTTCAACACAACAGGTAATATTATTTATGGAAAAAGAAAAATGCATAACATGTGGAAAATCAAAAGCACTTTTAAACTGCGGCATTTGCACGGTTTTTGTTTGTAAACATTGCGCGCAGATCATTGAAGAAGACGCATTTTCATTTTTAGATGTGCAAAAACCTGAAATGTTGCATACGACTTTTTGTAACACGTGCTTTGATGAAAAAATTGCGCCTGATTTGGCGGATTATCAACAGACAATGGAAGCTGCAAAAAATATCGAAGTTTATTTCAAAGACCAAGGCAAAGAAACCCGATTAATGAAGCGCATTGATGTCGTTTTTAAAATTGTTGATTGCCCTGACCGTAACGAAGCGATCATGCGTTTGGCTTTTAAAACTGTAAAAATGGGTTTTAATTCAGTGATCGATGTCGATATTATTGGAAAAAAAGTCAAAATGGGCGCATACCAAACACATTCGTACGAAGCGACTGGCGTTCCTTCAAACATTCATTC
>CANBND010000208.1 GCA_947370945.1 Pseudobdellovibrionaceae bacterium
CCCAACAATCAGTGCCGAATTCGGAGCTAAACAATTTAAATCTGGATCTTCTGCAAATATAATGAATGTTGATCCTGGTGCATTTGTATCATGGTTTTTTGCTAACTCGTCGGCAGCATTGCGCGCTGAAGTTTTTTATCACTATCAAAAAATTACAACCACGACAACAGACACATCACTTTCTGGTTTTAAATCGAAAGCCTATTTAGTTTTTTATTTTTAGTCACTACACACATTAAATATTCGTCGACATATTTTAAAAATAAAAAGCCCAACTGCATGAACAGCTGGGCTTTTTGCAAAATTAAATTTTAATAATTTATTCTAACTGATTACCATTTAATATCTGAAACTTTGTATCCCATTTTTTCGATAGCACCTTTATACATTCCTTTAACAAAAGCTTGCGCTTGGTCAGGCTTTAAACCCAAAGCCGTTGCAGAACGATTTGTTAATTCACGTGCACCGGTCATATCACCAGTTTGAAAATCTTTGAATGCAGCTAAGGCTTCGTTAAATTGAACACCAAAAACTGTTTTAAAAGTTTTATCCATATCTTGCGTTGTTACTTTTCCACGTTCTGCGCCCATCACAGCCCAAGAATTTAATGCAGAGGCGACGGCAACTGCTTTTTCAGACGATAAACCGTATTGCTTAACTAATTTGTCAGCGCCCGCTTTAATGAGAGCTTTATTTTTGTCTGACTTAATAGTTAATGAATCAACGTTTGAAGATTTTCCTGCATTTTTATTGTTAATTGCTTGACCGAAATTTGCAGCACTTGTGTTTGCGCTGTAAAGAACTCCATTTTTACCAAACCAATATGTTTTGCTTGAAACATTTTCCCAGAAAAATCCAGTTACGCCAACACCAATTGTTGAGCCAGAAATATATCCTGCGAATTGACTTGGATTTGCGTTATATTGAAAATTTCCTAAATCATCATAAACTTGTGCGTGACCTGAAGAATCAAATTTAACATACCACATATCATCAGAACCAAAACCCTGAGAATCATATGTAGGATCAGCAGAAACAGTGATACGCTGACCTGTTGCACGAGAAAAAGTACAACCTGGAGTTGGCTGTGAAGTCATACATACATCACCGAAAACAGTTTCATACGGATATTTAACAATGTCTGGTGCACTTGGAGTCGTTGAAGATGATCCACCACCGCCTCCTCCACACGAAGAAAGTATTGATACAGTTAATAACCCAGCTGCTATTTTTAATACTGAAAGTGTTTTCATGGTTTACCCCCTGGTAAAGTTATTTGTTTTTCGTTTAACTTAATAATACTTTAATAATTAATATCTTAATTTAATTCTTAACATCTGCGTGCCGCAGTCGAAATCCATTGCGTAGTCTGAGCCTAAATACACCGGATAATCTAAGGCTTTACATCCTTGTGGGGATTTTAACCTTAAGCGCGCTGGTGACACCATTTGTTGTACAGATCCATCCTTTGCAAAAATCGGTACCAACATTTTGACACCGCGATTCAATCCACTGCCCTCAGTTGTAAATAATGCAGGCGATTTTTCAGGTTGAACACCATTTGTGCCTATATTCTGCGAAGCGATCGTTACTGGAAATTGTAAATCAGCGACCAAATTGTCACCAATGAATGTGTATTTGTTCAAACTGCTACGAGCAACAGAAGCGGCTCCTGCTGCTGAATTTAAATTATGATACTCGATTTCAGTGTTTGTAATAATAAAAACGCCTTTACGGTTTTGTCCTAAATAAACGGATCGAACTCTTAATGCGGCATCGAAAATATTTCTTTCCGAACCGATCAACTGATCTGTCATTTTGTTATTTTTAAAATCGATCGTAGTGATTCGCTGTTTTTGATGAGCATCAAAACCAAACCAAAATGTTCCGCGAAATTCGTCGGATTCTGAATTTAAATTGTGAGCCTTGTCTTTTCCGGTATCGACAAGGTTTCTGTAATTTTGTGCAACACTTAAATTTTCAATATTTTTTTCGTTCGCTAATTTCTCGTTTTGAATCCAACCCATCGAAAACGTATTTAAATATGACGGCTTAATTTCAGAACCCAAATTTCTGGCAACCAGAACCGGAACAATTCCCGATTTGATTTGATTTAAAGTGGGCTGAATCAAGTCAACAATTTTAGCACCTGCAGGATTTTGAATTTGCGCTAATTTGAAATTTTGATCTAAATAATAAAAATAAATATCTTGATCCAGCGTCGGTGCTTTGACTTCCGTTGTGTCATCCGTTGACCACAGATCTGTGACATCAAAATTTTTCACAACCGGTTGGCCCTGTGTAACCCAGGCTGGGCGCAATTCATTGCCTACGCGAATCCATGTGTAATCACGCGGAATTAATGAACGCACATCATAAAAAGCTTCGTGACGTTTCAAATTCATATTTTGATCAAAAATATAAAAATGTAACGTGTAATCGCTGGAACCAAAATCACGACCATCATCTTTGAATTCTTGCAGGCCCAGAATATATTCAGAGACACCATCAAAATCAATATCCATACGAATGCGACTTAATGGATTTGTACGATTGACGTTGCCATCGAATTTAATAAATTGAGATTTTTCAATTTTGTATTCAGCACCAATCTGACGAGTTAAACCAATATTAAACCCACCCTTTTTGTCGTCTTGACTTAAAGCAAAATAATCACGATTCGAAAGTTGATTATCATAAACCTCATCAATCAAAAACATTTTCATTCCACGTTCACGAACTCCAGTGACAGGTAATTTTAAAATATCTGCATCCACAGAATCTTTTGCAAGGTTCAAGACAACTTCAGATTTCACAAAAAATTGTCTGTGCAATTTTCCGTCAAGCATAATTTTAACTGAAAATTCCAAATCACTGGGCAGTCTTGATTGTAAGGGGCTCAGTGTATCTTGGATTTTTAATTTCAAATCAAGATTTCTTTCTTCACCGCTGTTCCATGTGCTCATTGAACCCGAAATTTTTGCTGACACAATATTTGGGTAAACTGATAATTTATAACGATTTTCAACAACAACAGAAATATTTTTATTTTGAATGCCTTTCCAGTAATTTTTTAATGGGAACGACACTGCAAGGTCTGCGGTTTTTCTGTCCCATTGAATTTCTTGAATTTCTTTATCCGCATTTAATATTAAAGGCTGCGCGATAACTTTCATTGAATTTGTCATATCCAATAAACCACCCGACATATCTTTGGTGTATTTTGAATTTGCAGAGACCGGCACGCCGGCCGTATTGATTGGGCCAACAAGCACTGGCAGATCAATTTGTACGGGACGCGAACCCAAAATTAATCGAGCATAAATGTCTTGTGAAGGAATCCCACGCGATAACATTTCTGCGATGACACCTGCAACATAGGGCGAAGCCTGTGATGTTCCAGATAAAATTTCAACACCAAAAAAACCCGGCACACGTGCTGATCTGAAAGTTTCCGGCACAGACGAAATAATCGAAGCACCTGGTGCGGCAAGATCAACACCAAAACCATAATTTGAAAAACTTGAAATTGCGCCATCAGGATTATGTGCAGCCACGCAAATAACACCTTTGTACTGACACGGACGAAGTAATGCAGAGGTTGAATCATTACCTGCAGCCGCAACAACTAATATTCCACGAGACTGTGCTTCAGCGATCGCTGCACGCATGATTTCAGCGTCAGATCCCGGTGGCCAACCCAAAGATAAATTAATCACGTCTGCCTTTATCGTCATCGCATAAATAATTGCACGAGCAATACGATCAGCCAGCGAGGGATCGGTCGAACTGAATCCCCCACGAATATCTTCTTTGGGTGATAAATCAAAATTGCCAATACTGAAAGGTTTTAAGGGCTGATAATTAAAATGATCAGCTTGCTTGATCACTTGTATTGGTACGATTTCAATATTTTTTGAAACGGAGGCAATAATACCTGCGACGTGTGTGCCATGACCAATTTCGTCTTGAAA
>CANBND010000209.1 GCA_947370945.1 Pseudobdellovibrionaceae bacterium
ACATTGCAAGCCTATTTAACAAATGGCGGATCATTGATTTTAGCTTTAGATCAAAAAAATACGGCGGGCCTAGATGGTTTCTTAGATCAATTCGGTTTAGTTCACGAAAAACAATATATATTTAATATTTTAAATTCACCGATGGGGCAGGTTGTGAATTCGCAACAACCAACAGTTGCGATACGTTATTCTGAAACCAGTGCTATCACTAAAGTATTTTCAAAAAACTCTTCAATACTTTTCCCCAAACCGAACTCTTTAAAAATTTCAAATGTTCCTTCATATATGAAGGCCGATGTCTTGGTTCAATCACCAGAGGCCTCTGTCGCGCTTGAAAATCTGGACAGCGCTGATTACAAAGGAAAACCTGCAGCATACAATTTAGCTGTTGAGCTAAGCGGTAAATTCAAAGAATTGGCGACCAAAAATTTCTCAGCCGTTATTTTTGCAGATGCAGATTTTTTGTCGAACCAATTTATTTTTCAAAATTCAAATCGTGATCTGGCATTAAATACAGTATCATCATTGATCCAAGAAACAGATTTAGTTTCTTTGTCGCCCAAAGAAGCGATGGCTTCGAAAATGATTATGCCAGTTCCTGAATTTAATCAATTTTATAAATTTGTCGTCGTAGGGTTGTTTTTACCAATCCCTTTTATTTTTTTGTTAATAAGTTTTGTGATGTGGTTACGTCGTCGCCACGCATAGATAGGAATCTGAAGTGAATTTTAAAAAAACATTATTTTTTTTAGCTGGAACAATTGTATTGGGTGCTGCCATATATTATTTTGAATTTATTCAAGTTCAGCAGAAAAAAAACGAAAATGAAAAATCGCAGCAAATCATTTCATTTAAAATCGAAGACATTAATTTTTTTCAGATTCAGAAAAAAGATACAAAAATAACTTTACAAAAAAATGATAAAGTATGGGTTTTGACGGAACCTATTCAAGATCAAGCTGATCAAGGTGTCGTTCAAGACCTGATTAAAAATTTTTCAGAACAAAAAATGCAATCCTTAGAATCAAATACAAATCTGAATTTAGCAGAATTTGGGCTTGATCAACCCGAGGCGACATTGATATGGAAAAACAACGCCGGATTATCTGAAAAAATACAAATCAGTTCGCAAAAAAATTTCGAAGGTCAGTCTTTTGCAATATTGAATGATGATCAGAAAATTCGAATGGTACAATCAAATTGGCTTGCGAAAGCGAATGAAGGTTCGACGTATTTTCGTGAAAAAAGACTCTATCGTGCTGACTTATCAGAGGTATTAAAAGTCGATGTAAAATCTTTGAATGATCATTTTCAATTGCAGAAAAAAGGTCAGTCTTGGATCGCACCACAATTTGAAAACTATGAATTAGATCAAAATAAAGTCCGCCAGATGATCAAAGACTTCGCCGAATCGACCATTCAAAATTATTTATTCGAAGGTGATCCATCTGAAAAAGAACAAAAAGAAAAAGGTTTGCTGAATCCTCCAGTGCAAATTGAATTTGAAACAGCTAAATCCACATGGGGCGCGTCGCTGAATTTAGATGATAAAAACAAAGGATTATTTGCTTTAACGACAAAGCCTTCGTATTTAGTCAGTCTGGACATGTCACGATGGGAAAAATTCGCCAATGTGACATTGGATTCGTTACGTGACCGCAAAACGCTGATGACATTTTCGATTTCTGATGTGCAGAAAATTTATTCAAAAATACAAAATACTGAATATGATTTTTTAAATGAAAAGCAAAGCTGGATTTTAAAAAGCAATTTGCCAGCAGAATCTGAATTTTTACCGATACAAGCTGAAAAAATTCTAAATACAATTCATGATTTTGAAATTTCTGAATTTGTGGATGTCGATGTCGCCAAAAAATTTGAAGGAAAAAATATGCTGATACTAAAATCTGCGGGTGATGAATTAATTTATCAATTAAACTGGGGACCTAGTTTGAAAATCAAATTTAACGGTGTCGAAAAGGAAGTTTATTTGGCACGCACACAAATTTCAAAAAATATTTTTGCCATCGATAAAACTATAATTGATGAATTAAAGATGGACCGGGTATTTAAAAAAATAACACCGACCAACGAGCCCAAAAAATGATTGAAATTAAAAGCCCAACACGCGTCGATTTATCAGGGGGCACATTAGATTTGTGGCCGCTATTTAATTTCGTTGGTGGAGCAAAGACAATTAATTTAGCCATAGATATCTGGACGACGGCACAGTTGTCAAAATCTTCGGATCAAACAGTGACAATTGAATCGTTGGATTATCAAAAAAAATGGAACTTTAAAACAGTACATGATTTTATAGCGGCGCTAGACCCGCATTTAAATTTATTTCAAAACGTCATCAAGCCCTTTGCCGCATTATATCCTAAAATATTAAGTCAGGGTTTTGTATTAACAACAAAATCTGAAAGCCCGATTGGTGGTGGTCTAGGTGGCAGCAGCAGTCTTGTGGTTTCAATGTTGAAAGCATTTTCAAAACTGACAGGGCATCAATTTTCTTCAACACATGATTTGGTCCACTGGGCACATAATATAGAAGCCTGTGTTTTAAATACTCCTACGGGTACGCAAGATTATTATCCAGCAGTGACGGGTGGATTAAACTTTATTGATTATAGTACGTCAGGTATTTCACAGACAGTGATTGATCCGGTAAACACTCCTTTTGCAGAAAATTTTTTATTAGTTAATACTGGTAAATCACATCACAGTGGTTTAAATAATTTTGAAGTTTTAAAATCCGCTGTTGAGCAAGATCAAAAAGTTCTATCAGCATTAAATGAAATAAAAAAAATTAGCGAAGAAATGTACGACGTTATTGAAACGAAGACGTGGCAGAAAATACCGGATTTGTTTCAACGTGAATATCACGCCCGAATTCAGTTAACCCCCGCATTTAGCAGTCCAGAAATTGAACGATTATCTGAAATCAGTTTAAAAAACGGAGCAGAAGCCGTTAAAATATGTGGAGCCGGTGGCGGTGGTTGTGTCTTGGTCTGGGTCAAAAATGAATATCGCCAGAAAGTGATTGATGCATGCGAAAAAGAAAAGTTTCAGTGCCTGCCAGCAAAACCAGTAAGTCCGCTGTAAAATCAGTTCAGAAATTAAATAGTATATCATCTTCGCCAGCAAAAGCTGTCCGTTTTATTGGTGTTTCACTGGCTGGTGGAAAATCCGACAAAGCCTGCATCGCCGTCATTGAATATTACCCCGAAAATAAAAAAGTTTTTTTGTCACGAATGTTTGAAAAAATTAAATCCGATGAAAAAATTTCTGGTGATTTAAAAATTCACGAATTGATTTATCAAAATGCTGAAACATTAAAATATGTCGCTTTTGATACACCGTGGTCGTTACCGAATTGTTTAACTTGCCAATTGAAATGCCCCGGTTTTGAAAACTGTCGCGAACCACACATCGATTGGATGTGGAAACATCAAGACGAACGTTTAAAAAAGAAAAAACCAAAAAAATTATTTACGCCGTACACACAGCGCTGTGTTGAATTGCATTTCGCCACTGAACTGGAAGAAGCCTTCAGCCTGCATCATGCGATGGGCGCCAACAGCGCTCCATTGTTGGCACGTGCAGCGTTTATTCAAAAGCGCATCCCATTTGATTGCATCGAAGTTTTTCCGAAGTTATCGATGTGGCGCATTGGTCAGTATCTGGGGTTAATGAAATCTACACTTCGTGATCATCGTGCGGCCTTTGGTGGCGATGAATCGCGTGCTCAGTTTATTCAAGCCTTGAATGAAAAAAATCTAACGTTTATTTATCACCAAGACGCCAAAAGCATGATTGAAAACAGTCACGCTTTCGATGCTTTTCTGTGTGCGCTGACTGGATTTTTAAAATACAAAAACCAAACCGAACCGCGTCC
>CANBND010000210.1 GCA_947370945.1 Pseudobdellovibrionaceae bacterium
CCCAGTGATTCAAGTGATTTTGCAATTTGATAGGCGTTTCTGGTTTTTGTACCTTTAAAAACCAGATGCTCGACGAAATGTGATAACCCAATATCAATTTCAGCTTCGTCGCGAGTTCCGGTCAGAACCCACACACCCAATGAAACTGATTTCGAAGAGCTATGTTGTTCGCTGACAACACGCACGCCATTTGGCAGAATTGTTTTTTTAAACTGAGTCAGATCCGCCTTTGAAATCAAAGCGACACTTACTGCATCAACGCTTTACGAGACAATTTAATTCGTCCTGCACGATCCACTTCCAGAACTTTCACGTCAATCACATCGCCCTCTTTAACAACATCACTGACTTGACGAACACGCTCGTTCGCAAGCTCAGAAATATGTAACAGGCCTTGTGTGTTTGGCAAAATTTCAACGAAGGCACCGAATTCAGCGATCTTCATCACTTTACCAGAATATGTTTTTCCAACTTCGGCTTCTGCACAAATCGCCTCGATCATCGCGATCGCTTTTTTCGTCGCTAATGGATCTGATGAGGCAATATTAATTGTACCGTCATCTTGAATTTCAATTTTAACGCCCGTTTGTTCAGTGATGCTACGGATGACTTTACCGCCAGAACCGATCACTTCACGAATTTTATCTGGTTTAATTTTGATTGTTTCAATGCGCGGAGCAAATTCAGATAATTGGCCACGCGGAGCTTTCATGACTTTTTCCATCTCGGTCAAAATATGAAGACGGCCTTCTTTGGCTTGGTTCAATGCTGTTTCCATAACCGCAAGGCTGACAGAATCAATTTTGATATCCATTTGTAATGCTGTAATACCTGTCGCAGATCCCGCAACTTTGAAATCCATATCACCCAAATGATCTTCATCACCTAAAATATCAGATAACACTGCAACACGGTCGCCTTCTTTAATCAGACCCATCGCAATACCTGCAACGTTATGTTTTAATTTAACACCGGCATCTAATAAACCTAAAACTCCGGCACAAACAGTTCCCATCGAACTTGATCCGTTACTTTCAAGAACTTCACCAACAACGCGAATTGTATACGGAAAGCTGATGTGATCTGGCAACACGGCCTTGATCGCACGCTCTGCTAAATTTCCGTGACCAATTTCACGACGACTTTGTCCGCTGAAACGACCCACTTCACCCACTGAATACGGAGGGAAATTATAATGTAATAAAAATTTACGTTTATAGCTGCCGTTTAATGTTTCGATATTTTGTTCATCATCAGCAGTTCCCAAAGTCACAGTACCTAAACATTGCGTTTCACCACGAGTGAATAGTCCAGAACCATGCGCACGAGGTAAAATTCCCACTTCACAAGAAATTGGACGAACTGTTTTCAAATCACGACCATCAATACGATGAGCTTTATCTAAAATCATAGAACGAGCCGATTTGTATTTTAAATCTTCGATGATTGTCGATAATTCTTTATCACGTTGAGATTTTAATTTATCATCCGTGATACCAGCCAATAATGTTTCTTTACCGGCTTTTTTTGCATCCGCAAAACCATTGTAACGGTCTTGCTTAATTTTAATATTCATCGCCTTATCAATCAAAGGCATCAACATCGCCTCTGCTTTTGATTTGAATTCAGCATCAATCACTTTCGGAACAAACGCACGTTTTGCAACTGAACCTGTTTTTTCACGAAGCTCATCTTGCATTGCCAATAATGGCAAAATCGAAGCATGACCAAATTTTAATGCCGCCAAGGCATCGGCTTCAGAAATAAATTTCGCTTCGCCTTCGACCATTAAAATTCCGTTTTTAGTTCCTGAAATAATCATGTCTAAATCAGATTTCGCCATTTGCTCTGGCGTTGGGTTCGCAATAAATTGACCGTCAACGCGCGCCACTTGGCACGCTGCTGTTGGGCCCGCGAATGGAATATTTGAAATATGTAACGCCGCTGATGCGCCTAATGAAGCCAATACGTCCATAGGGAATGCGCCGTCAGCAGATAAAATTGTCGCAACAACCTGAGTGTCATTTAAGTAGCCCTCTGGAAACATTGGACGATTCGGACGATCGATAATTCGAGCGCTTAATACAGATTCGTTCGAAGGCTTTGCTTCACGTTTAAAATATCCACCGGGAATTTTTCCGACAGAATAAAATTTTTCAATGTATTCAACTGTCAGCGGAAAAAAACTTTGATCTGGCTTTGCTTCTTTGGCAGAGACTGCTGTGACCAAGACCATATTGTTGCCGCAAGAAACTAAAACTGAACCATCAGTTTGTTTTGCTAAGCGTCCTGTCTCGATTGTAATTTGGCGGCCGGCGATCGAAGTTGTAACTGTCGTTTTCATTTCTTTTTTCCTCTTTATATTTTTCTTTTTATAGTTTCTTTTATTGGTTTCTTTTGTGTTTTATAATTATGTTTTTTTTTACAGAATAGGACAACCCTTAAAATAAAAAAGGCCCCTTTCGGAGCCTTTTTTTAAGCAATCTTTTAAGAATTACTTACGGATCTCTAATGCTGCGATCAGAGTTTGATAACGCTTAGTATCTTTTGATTTTAAATAATCAAGTAATGAACGACGTGTATTTACACAACGGATCAGACCTTGTCTGCCATGGTTGTCTTTTTTATGAGTCGCAAAGTGCAATGACATATCATTAATTCGAGCAGTTAAAAGAGCCACTTGAACTTCGCAAGATCCAGTGTCTAAGTCACTTTGTCTGAATTTTTTTAAAATGTCTGCTGTTTGTTCTTTTGTAACGGCCATTAACGTTCTCCTTTGATGTGAGCCTTAATTTTAAAGCTCAGTGTTATATACAAGCTTCAAACCAAGTAACCGGTCATGGCTGACGCAGAAACCTAGTAAAAAGCGAAATGTAAAACTAGCAAATTTACAAGACTCTGACAACTAAAATGAATTAAAAATCCGCTTAATCTTAAAACCCTTCTCAGGCTCGACACCAATCAGGGCCAAGATCCCTACTCCGCTGGCAGGACAAATCTGAATCAATTCATCCACGGCAGGGTTAAATTTAATGATTAATTGCGTACGCAGATCATGACTGATTTGACCATTTTTTAATAGGGTTTCGTCATGACCTTTAACTTTGATTTTTTTGACATCAGGCAAAGCGTCCGACATCGAAACCAAATACTGATCTAAATTTTCTAAATTATTTTTTAATGTTTCAAATGTGACAGCGTTTTCGATCTGAAACAAATGCGAACGTGTTCGGCGCAAAGCGCTCATCGTTGCGACTGTTTCACATTTTTCGCCCAATAATTTCACCCATGATCTGATGAAGCTGCCTTTTGAACATTGAATCGAAAATTGCAATTCTGTTTCTGATTTTTTTTTCACATCCCAGAATGTCATTTTTTTTTGTGGAATTTCAATGACTTGATTTTCACGGGCATATTCGTACATTTTTTTGCCATCAATTTTTTTGGCCGAATACATCGGAATTGGCAATTGAAATTCACCTGTTAAATTCACACCCGTGTTTTGAATTTCAGTGTGTGATTTTAAAACTGGTTTCTCTTGAATGACAGTTCCGGTTGTATCCAACGTATCGGTTTCGATTCCCATGCGAACGCTAACGTCATAGGCTTTATCACCGTCTGTGATGTAATTACTGAGCTTTGTGGCTTCGCCCAACAGCAAAACCATCAGGCCCGTGGCCATCGGATCTAATGTTCCTGAATGACCGACTTCTTTGGTCCCGAAAATTTTTCTGACTTGTGACACGACATCGTGACTGGATAAACCCATTGGTTTATCCACCAACAACAGCCCGTGATAAGATTTAGTTGTCATCTTCGGTTATTTTATTTTCTGATTTGGCTTCAG
>CANBND010000211.1 GCA_947370945.1 Pseudobdellovibrionaceae bacterium
ATTTTTTTTATTTTTTGCCATAATTAAACTTGCCCTTCAGGTTCGGTATTTAACTCTGTATTCAATTCTGTTTCAACGTCCAACTCGGCGGCAAAAATTTCTTCGTCAGTCGCCATATCATCTGTCACGGTTAGTTCCTCAGATGCAAATGCCAGCTGTGCTTGATCTTCTGTATCAGCTAAAACGAAATCTGTATCGGCTTCTATTTCAGCAACTTCAGCCTCTGTTAATGACGTTGATTTCGACATCATTTGCGCCGCAACTTGGTCAGAGTTTAAATTATCATAATTTTCTGCGCGCGAAACAACGTCTTCTGTGATCTGCTGTTTCGCTGTGACGTAAATGTCGCCGTAATTTTCAGTTTGATAAATGCTGACGAATTCCATTTTACCTAATTCTAAAAGTGATAAAAATGTGATCAACATATTACGTGATTTTTCTTTCACGTCAGTAATTGTCGTATTAAATAATTCACGCATGATGACTTGTTTGCCAACAATCAATTGATCCTTCATTTCAAGAATTCGGGATGCGATCGATTGCAATTTAATATTTACTTTGTGAATACGCTTATTTAAAATTTTCAATGCTTTTCTGTAACTGCCGATCAAAGAAAACAAAGCATTGTCTTCCAGTTCGATATCGTCATCAGCGACTTCGATTTTTTCGCGAAATCCACGAGCCCATAAATCACGATTTAACAACGGACGTTCGTACAATGATTTTGCGGCTTCTTTGAATTTTTCGTATTCCAATAATTTTTGAACTAATTCTTTACGAGGGTCTACGTTTTCAATAATTTCGCCATTGTCGTCGTACTGTGGTAACAACATTTTTGATTTAATATGAATTAATGTCGCAGCCATCGCAACGAATTCTCCGGCGACTTCCAGGTCAAATTCTTTCATTAATTTAATAAATTCTAAATACTGCTGTGTGATCTCGACGACATTGATATTAAAAATATCCATCTCTTCTTTGCGGATAAGATATAACAATAAATCAAGTGGGCCTTCAAATTGTTGGAGCTGAACACGAATACTCATTACAGTTTCATCCAATCTTTAATTTGGTTTAAATTCTTGCGGGCCACGAGCCTCGCCTTTTCAGTACCTTGGTCTATAATTGAATCAAGGGCCTTGGGGTTATTCAACAATTCTTTTTTCTTTTCACGAGGTATTTTCGTTTTTTCTTCGATATTTGCACAAAGTTTAGCTTTACAGTCACCGCAACCAATGCCCGCCGTCGTGCAACCATCAACAACCCACTTTAAATCTTGATCTGTCGAATATAATTTATGAAACGTAAACACAGTGCAATCTGCGGGATTACCCACATCTTCACGGCGTAAACGTTTTGTATCCGTTAGCATCGAATTTACTTTTTTCTTTAAAGTTTTTTCGTCTTCAGTCAAAAGTAACCCGTTGTTATACGACTTACTCATTTTACGGCCATCAAGACCGGGCACCAACGGAGTTTCTGTCAACAAAGCCTGTGGTTCTGGAAGTTTACCTTTGTATAAAAAATTAAATCTGCGGATAATTTCACGAGTTAATTCCAAGTGTGCCACTTGATCTGCACCGACCGGAACTTTTTGACCGTTGTAAAGCGCGATATCAGCAGCTTGTAAAACCGGATACATAAATCGTCCTAAATTATGAGTATCACTGGCTTTCGCTTCTTCTTCGGCATCTTTCCATGTGGGTACTCGCTCGAGCCAACCCATCGGCGTCAGATTCGCAAAGTGCATAAATAATTCGATATGCTCTGGGACTAATGATTGAATAAAAACAGTATTTTTATCTGTATCAATACCCCATGCGACAAGGTCTGCAAAAATATCGCGATTAAAATTTTTAATTTCATGCGAAGATTTGTATGCGGTGGTCAGTCCATGCAAATCCATGACTCCAAAATAACATTCGTTGTCGTTTTGTAATTTAAGCCAGTTATTAACAGCACCCCAAAAATTACCGACGTGCAGTTGGCTTGTCGTGCGGCACCCGCTCATAATTTTCATGGGCTTTACTTGTGGAATGGCTTCACTCATAAAACACTCCCCGCGCCAATGCTGGTCATCAAGAAATTAAAAAAATAAAACACAGGAATTCTTAAAATATTCAAAGCCCCGAACATTAATAAACCCATTAAAATTAAACTGGTTGTTTGTTGATTTTGTTCAAGTTTGTAATTCATCGAAGCCGGCAAAAATCGGGCTAAAACTTTGCCACCATCCAGTGGATGCAGCGGTAAAATATTAAAAACAGCCAAAAACAAATTGGTTAAAATAAACATCTGTAACAAATTTAAAATTGTACTTTGATAATTGGCCAACGCTGGAGTTCTGATGACAAAGTATAAAACACCCGTTGAAATCAACGCTAATAAAACATTCGATGCGGGCCCTGCCAAGGCAATCCAAAACATATCTGTTCTGACATTTTTTAAATTTCTGACATTCACTGGAACTGGTTTTGCCCAACCAAAAAATAATGGAATGCTGAAGATAATCGAACTGATCGGCAAAATAAAAGTTCCTACAATATCCGCATGTGCCATCGGGTTTAAAGTCAGTCGACCTAATTTTTCAGCCGTATCATCACCGCGCCACTTGGCCACAAGCCCATGAGCAAACTCATGAAAGCAAAGCGCAAATAAAAATGGAACAAAAAACAAAGCTAATTTTCCACCAATTTCAACAATATCCATTTGTGACCTCGAGTTGATTTTTACAAAATATTTATATTTTGATGACTTTAAAATGGTAACAAAGCCACGACTTTTGTCGAGATAAAAGTATGTCTGCTTAAAAATTTGTTTTTTAATAAACAAAAATAATTACTGCCACAAATACAGTCTTTAAATCGATATACGACAAAATTCATCGTATATCGATTTAAAGACATACTTTTAGCAATTTAAAAATCTGACTTCCTATTCTTGATAGTGATTGATCGCAACAAAAAATACAGCTAATGTTCTGAACAATATAAAAACTTTAAAACGTACTGATTAAGGAGATTCCTATGGTTGAAAATAATGGTTCGACAGCAAGACCAGCTTTAACTCAATTTTCTGAAGATGAAATCGCATTTCGCGATGCAGTTCGCAGTTTCGCCGAAGCTGAAATCAAACCACTGGTCACCGAGATGGATGAAGCCGCGCAAATGAAACCGGAACTTGTCGCAAAACTTTTTGAGATGGGCTTGATGGGAATTGAAACTCCAGACAAATTCGGTGGAGCCGGATCATCATTTACAATGGCTTGTATTGCGATCGAAGAAATTGGTCGTGTTGATGGTTCTGTTTCTGTTTTATGTGACGTTCAAAATACATTGGTGACAAATGCAGTTATTAAATACGGCACTGATGCGATCAAAGAAAAATATTTACCGCTGTTGGCGCAAAAATGGGTTGGCGCATATTGCTTGTCTGAATCATCATCAGGTTCAGACGCTTTCGCCTTAAAATGTCGCGCAGAAAAAAAAGATGGCAAATGGATTTTAAACGGAAATAAATTATGGATTACGAATGGAAAAGAAGCCAGTTTCTTTATCGTGTTCGCAAATATCGACGTGTCTAAAGGTTACAAAGGCATCACAGCCTTTATCGTCGAAAAAGATTTTAAAGGATTCACTGTCGGCAAAAAAGAAGACAAATTAGGAATTCGCGCAAGCTCAACATGCGAATTAATTTTTGAAAATTGTGAAGTTCCTGAAGAAAATATTTTAGGCGAAGTAGGCAAAGGTTATAAAATTGCCATTGAAACTCTGAACGAAGGCCGTATTGGTATTGGCGCTCAAATGGTAGGCATCACTCAAGGTGCTTACGATGC
>CANBND010000212.1 GCA_947370945.1 Pseudobdellovibrionaceae bacterium
GATTTTATAAACAAACCCAGCAAAACAAATTTTTCAAAACCGCACATGGTGGGCCTATCTGCTGCAATGAAATTCGAAGCAGGAAAATCTATCACCGTACCCGTAAATCTGGATATGCCCACGGCCACAAATCAAATGGACGATTGCGCAATTAACAATGATCAGCAAAAACAAATCCCCATCGCAAATGCGATCGCCATTGAAAACCGATCGTTTCCGTTTAATGTTTTGCGTGACCCAGTATCAGCAAACAGTGGAGTAACATGCGAACCCTTTGATATTCAGTTGAAAAATATTGACCCCAACTCAAATCAACAAAACCAAGGCGTTTTGTCTGTAGCCGTGAACGTTAAAATTACCTATTCACAAGCCGGCAGTTCATTAGATAAAACTTTATATGAAAATGCAGCCGACTGTGCGAATGACATCTTGTCATCACCAACGACAATTATACCTGCAGGCGAAACACAACATCGCACATGGACCCGATTTAGCTCTGGCGATCCGACATCATCTGATTATACGCCAATTGTAACAACGGGCTCAAGCTTGCAAAGCATTTCACAAAATTTTCAGATGTATCACCAAGCGAATCAGAAAATGTATAATGCAATACTACCTAAACAAATTGCCCCGGGCGAATGTTTACCGATCAAAGCATCGTTACTGTCAATTTCTGGAGCTTCGCCGATCAGCACCCCTTCGAATGCCAGTTTTTACTTAGAGGCGAAAAATTTTTCTGAGACTACGACTCTAGCTCATGTCTATTCAGATAGTGCGTGTGCAAATGGTATTGCTGGAATTACGATGACAGGATTTTATAATTCACCAGTTTTTTATTTAAAATTAGACGCTAATGCAGAAACAATCGCATCTGGATTAATGATTAAACTGTCTGAACAAGTCGCCAACGGGTCTTTGGATTATAAACAATTCATAAAAATCGCTACAAAACCTGCAAATTATAATCCCGTCGTTTCGCAGATGCGTTTGTCGGTGAAAAGTCATTTTCCTACGTACGCTTCAGGTGGTATTTGTATTCCAATAAATATTCAATTGATGGATCAGGCCGGCTTTGCTGCGACAGCACCTGCCAGTTCAACATTAGAATACTTGCCAGCAGAATCTTTCATAACAAGTGGTATTATTTTGTATGATAACGACTCGACATGTTTAAGCAACGCTATAGCAAATAATTCAAATTTAATATTAATTGGCGACTTAGCAAATACAACACTGTATGTTCGATCCAATTCCGCAATCCCCGGAGATCTATCCATTACATTAAAATTAAATAACGGAATTAAAAGAAAAATAAATTTTACTGTTTTTAATATGAATTATTAACTCTTAAAACGAATACGCATCTGAAAAAACAACACTGAATGATATGTCTTGATAGGCGTTGATCACACTGTTCGAAGCTTTAGTCGTTTGTGATAAATTGAATGTCAAATTTTGTTCTGCAGTTATTTTTTTTAAAACGTCGACTGTGATTGAGTTTGTTTTATCATTTCGTTCGGTGGTGCGCTTTGTGTAATCGGTCTGAACATTTTTTATTTGAAAACCGATGTCAAAAGTTTCAATCATGGGCGTTCGTATTTCAATGGCGGCTGTGATTTTATTATAACTGCTGTTGTCACCGTCTGCGGTATTTTGTTCTGCCGATAAATTTAAGTTTATTTTATGTTTTTGTTCGCTAATTAAAAATGTGTTGTACAAATCCAGCTCTGCACGTTTGGCTGATTGATTGTCGGCGGGGTCCGCATACGTTAATGTTGATGAATCGATCGAATAAATTAAATTCGGCATAAAAATGTATGATTCAGAAACACTGAATATATTTTTTAACGCAAAATAAATTGACGTAAATGCCAGTGATCGCTTCGACGAATCCGTGGGTAAATATAATGCTTTAAAACCAAATTGCGGCGTCATTAAATCAGATTTTGAAAAAATATTTACGCCGAATTGAAGTGGCATTAAAAATCCTGCCTGCAACGCATCCGTTGATTGCGTTGTGCTGTTCGCTGCAAATGACGTGTTCAGTGAATAACTGTCTGACACGGATAATTCTGGAATAATCTGATAATCAATATCACGAAGAATTGTGCGCGCATAAGTCAGTCCATAAATAGCCGAATACGAACCCAGATCCGTACCAATAAAATTATCTTTGTTTAAATTTAAAATATTTGAATCATACCCCGCGCCTACGAAATATGAAAATTTATTTTTTAATTTTCCGGATTCTTCAAAATTTTGCATTTGAATTGTTGCATCAATATATTCATCAATTTTTTTATCTAATTTAACATCTGTTGAAATATCCAGGGCAGTTTCAAAACTGTTCAGCGCGCCTGAATAATTTTCGATTTGATAATTTGAAATTCCGATTAAATAATAACTTTTTGCTTGAATTTTGGGATCTTGCGATTGAATGCCAGTTTCTAAAACCACAATAGCTTCAGAATATTTTTTCTGCTTAATCAACGACAGGCCCTGTTTGATTTGTAGATTAGTGGACGTTTGCGACACTACCGCAAATGAAATTAAAAATATGCAAAGAAAACCGAGGTACTTCATAAATATTTAATTCGCCGGCGCTATCGGTTCAACTTTGACTTTGGTTTTATCAAATTTGTTTTGAATAGCCCCATCAACCAATGGAGGCTTTGAATCTTTGGGCTGCTGACCTGCCGCTGGTGGTGGTGGCGGCGCGTTGGCTGAAGTCTGTGCGGGGGCTTCTTTGTTTTTCACATTTGTATCGCGATCGACTTCTTTTAAAGTTTCTGGCGGTATTTTTTGTGGAGTCTCAGGCGCAGCTCCACCACTGGAAACAGTTGATTTTTCGCCTTTTTCGACAAGGACTTTTTCTTCTTTAGCAGCGCCCGTTGTCGGAGCTATATTTCGAAGCTCAACTTGACCTTGTAAAGTGATGACTTCTGTTTTTTGACTAACGCCATCATAGCTGGTGATAAATTGTGTGCCGCGAACTCCGGCCACAGCCGTTGGTGTTCTGATTTCGAATTTATTTTTATCGTTATCATATTTTTGTTCAACGTTATTTCGAACTTTACCTTCAAGTAAACTGAGGTTTACATTTTTCGATTTTCCGTCGTTCACGTAGCTTTCAATTTTTAATTTAGTATTTGGTGACAGATTAATAATATTTCGATCAGACATCACAATTTTTGCGCGCGAATCGGCACCCGTCACAATCATATCACCGGCATTCACCTTGGTTCCGACTTTGGCTGTTGATTCGGCTTTGCCGCCAACAGAAACTTTCACATCGCCTTTAACAACCATAAACACACCGTTTGCGGCTTGCAGTTGAAACGACAAACACAGACACAAAACGAACCCCAAAAAATTAAACATACAAACCTCTTTATGGTATTCTGTCATAATTTACGTTTACTATATAAGTTGTTTATTTTTCAGCTGCGACGAAAGTCTTGAGCCAAGCATTGTCGTTAATTGAATGTTAAAATTCTTTTTTCCAAAGGGCTAGTTTGCGAAATTCGTCCGTGTTTTCAAATTCAAGTTCTAAAATATCGTTTGTCAGTTTAAAAATTCGATCCAGTTTTTGCCCTTCGTATTCAGGAGGAACAGACATCGTCACAAAATGCTGAATTTGATTTTCGACGACCACATATGTAGGCGGCGGATATAACAAGGACCAAAAACGTCGGTTTGGCGGTCCCATGGACCAGTGTTTATTGCCATAGCAAAAGGGACCAATTCAATACGTAGGTCTGTTTCTTTTTTTCAAAAATAAATTCAAAATATTTAAATGATCGAAA
>CANBND010000213.1 GCA_947370945.1 Pseudobdellovibrionaceae bacterium
TGTCTGGCCAAATATGACGTGTACGTTCCAGATAATTTTGGAACATGACCTTCAGAAATCGCATAATAAATTCGATGAGTTGTTTTATTTTTAAACTGTGCAGATAAATGTTCGTGTGTGAAATCATTTTTTGCGATAACCAAGAGTCCGCTGGTATCTTTGTCTATTCTGTGAACGATGCCAGGGCGTTCTTCATTTTTCATAGACAGGTTTTTCGTGTGAAATAACAAAGCATTTACCAACGTGTCTTGTTCGTGGCCGGCGGCAGGATGAACCACCAGGCCTGATGGTTTGTTCACTACAATCAGATCGTCGTCTTCAAAAATAATGTCTAATTTAAAATCATAGGGAACAAGGCCAACAGATTTTTTTTGAGGAAAAATAATTTCAACCAGATCATTCAACTTTAATTGATGTGAAGATTTGATATTTTTTTGATTTACAGTGATGCAGTTTTTTTCAATCAGATTTTGTGCAAAACTGCGCGTAGAAATAAATTCTTTAAGTTCAATTTTTTCAGACAACCAGCGATCAATGCGTTGTCCAACTTCAGATTCTGAAATGTGAAATGTGAAGCTATTTTTTAAATCATTTTGCGGATTATTTGGGTTGTTCAAGCTTTTGTTTGTAAAGCTTCATGTATGAATCAGCAACAGTTTTATCATTTAAACCCAATGATTTTGCCATTTGCACAACGTATCCACGAACAAAAACCGGAGCCGGCAAATTTGCAGGATCCATATTTTCAAGTGCTTTTAAATACCATGGGTTCACTTTTGTTTTTTCATGTAAGGCATCTAAAGAAACTTTTTTATATTCGCGTACTTTTTGTAAAAACAAGCCATTCCACTCGGCTTGTTCAGTGATTTCGCTTTCAAAAGCTGAATCAACTGAAAAACTTTCTTCTTTGGCTGTGACGGCTTCTGGCGTAGGAATTGTGATGCGACTGGCGTACAAATTTTCGCTGGCTTTTTGAATAGCGGTCAAACTTAATTCGTGATCTGTATAAGTTTTTGCCTGAACTCGCTTTTCATAAATATTGCGATATGTTTGATTGCCTAAAACTGAAAAAGCTTCGTCAATCAATGCGCGTAATGCTGTGGCTTCTTGTTCAGAAAAAACATTAAATAATGCCGGATTTTCTGAAGAATAAGTGCGCTTTGCTTTTTCGTAGGCGACAACAATGTCATGCTGAGTCGCAGACGTTGAGACCTCAAGAACTTCATAGTAGTTATTTTTAATTTCTGTACTCATCTGTTATAATAATAGGTCTGAGAATACATCTGAATCAATATATTGTTAAAATTATTTTAATTATCCCAATAAATAAGCAAAAATTAAACCATAAGTCACAGCGCTTGGTATTTAATTCCTGCTATGACTTCTTCGGCTTCGGACGATCTAAGGTACAACGGCATCAGCTGATGCCACTGAATGAATTCATTTTTATTTTGCTGCTGACTGGCGATCAATCCTAAACTTTTCGCGGTGGGATGATCTGAGCCATTTTCGTGACGTAAGCACTTCATTTTTAAATTTTCAGAAAAATATTTTTCATAAACCAAATAGCCATCCCCCACAACCCAAGTTTTTTCAGTGATGAATTGTTCAAGCTCTTGGACTCTGACGACTTGGGGTGGTTTTAGTTCAACAAGCGTGTTATTATCGAATTCATATTCGGCGATATAAACCATATTTTTATAAGCATTGATCATCGCGGTGATTTTTTTATTTTCCACAGTTAAAATATTTTTATTTTCAAAAGCTAAATTCAATAACGAATTAAAACCGACGACAGGTTTATTATAAATATAACCAAATGTTTTAATCGTATTTAAGCTAATTCGTAATCCTGTAAAGCTTCCGGGCCCAAGACCTGTGACAAAACAATCGACATCATTCAAAATTAAATTTGCTTCTGATAAACATTCAGAAATAAAAGTATTTAAAATTTCTGTGTGTGAACCTTGTCGCAAAAGATGACGTTCGGATAATACGACCCCATCTTTAATGACCGAAACACTGCCCAGCAAAGTACTGGTTTCACAGGCTAAAATTATCATCGATTAAAATAAAAATTTTGTAAAATCGTTAAACAGCGCTAAGGCCATAAGCCCCATCAATAAAGCAAAACCCACTTGGTGGGCGACTTCTATTTTTTTCAAGCTCAGCGGCGAACCTTTAACAATTTCGACAATGTAAAAAACTAAATGCCCACCATCCAAGACGGGAACTGGTAATAAATTTAAAATAAACAAACTGATCGATAAAATCCCCATCGTCATTAAAAAAGCTTGCAGGCCCATTTGATATGAATCTTTGGCAGCTTTGCCGATTGAAATCATACCACCAATATTTTTATGCGAAACTTCGCCTTGAAATAATCGAACAAACGACATCACTGTCATCACCGAAACATCCCAAGAGCGCTCGAAACCTTTGCCAACGGCCATGATTGGATTTTCTGCGATCACAACAGTTTCGGGCATTGCGATATTCATCATCGACATAATGCCGACGGTGTATCTGCGGTCTTCTTGGCCTTGCAATGTCATTTGTGAAGTCATTTTCGGCGTTAATTTTTTTGTTACTTCTGTACCGTCACGAAGTAGCGTCATTGTTATCGCATCAGTTCCTGAATAGGATTTAATCGTTTGTAAAACATCATCCCATGTCGATATTTTTTTGCTATCGATCGCTAAAATTTTATCATATTTTAAAAGTCCCGCAGCCTCTGCGGGCGAACCCGCAACGACTTGGTCTAAATACACATCTGGATGTTCAACGCCGAAATCAGAAATCGTTTTTATATTCAGCGAATTTTCGATTTGTGAATTTAACGTTAGTTTTTCTTTTTTATCAGATTTCTGATCATTTAAAACAGCGCGGTCAATTTCAATTTGTACAGGTTGATCAGAAATCAGTTTATTTAAACCATTCCAGCCAATTATTTTTTGATTGTTGATTTTTAAAATTTCGTCGCCCGTGCGCAGACCTACGCGGTACGCTAATGAATCAAATTTGACGGCCACTAATGTACCTTTGGCATACGGTAAAATTCCTTCAATATTTGCGATTGTTGATGATGTTGTAAATAAATTCGGATTTTTAGTTGATGAAACTGCAACATTTATTTTTCGAACGGCTTCGGTGTCTTGTTGAACTGTCAGTTCTACGTTTGAATTTTGAAAGTGATTTAATTTTTTTTGAAATTCGTCATACGACCGAATGTCTTGGCCAGCAACTTGTAAAATTTTATCTTGAGTTTTTAACCCTGCAATTTCTGCCACCGATCCAGATTGAATTTCAGCGATACGTGCCGATCGGGTTTCTTCGCCGCGAAATGCAACGATACCAAAAACTAAAACCGCAAAAAAGAAATTCATTAACGGACCTGCTAAAACAATTGCAATTCTTTGCCAAACTGTTTTATGGGTGAATGAAACTTTTTTATCTTCTTCAGAAAATTCAGCGGTTGAGCCCTGTTCGCCAAACATTTTAACGTATCCGCCCAAAGGAATTAATGACAAACAATACGTCGTATCGCCACGTTTGTGACTGAATAATTTTTTACCAAATCCAAGCGAGAAAACTTCGACACGTACGCCACAAAATCTGGCGACTAAAAAATGACCCAATTCATGAACGAAAACTAAAATTCCTAACAACACAACAAATGGAACAATGTTGTCAAAAGCCTGCGATAATATGTTTTGTATATTCATAGGTTACTATTCTATTGAAATAATAAATTTTTTCATCATTTAGCGCGTAAAATATTGAAAATCAGACTC
>CANBND010000214.1 GCA_947370945.1 Pseudobdellovibrionaceae bacterium
AAACCTACGGCCAGCGACAACGCAATTAACGTCATGATATTGATTGAAAATCCTGCGGCATACATAAAAATAAATCCACCCAAAAGTGAATTTGGAATTGCCAAGCCCGTAATAAAAGTTGATCTGGCGGAGCCCAAGAAAAAGAAAACTACGATGATACACAAAATAATTCCTAAGAAAATACTTTCGGTCACGTCCTGAACATTTAATCGGATGGCTACAGAGCCATCCCGAACTAATAAAGTTTTTGCATCAATTTTTTGCGCGATCAAAATATCATTGATTCCATCCACAGCTGTTTTAACACGATCAGAAACCGCAACTGTATTTGAACCTGATTGTTTATAAACTTGTAAAAACAAAGCTGTTTGACCATTTATAGACGAATAACGTTTAGCTTCTTCAACAGATTCTTGAATTTGAGCGATTTCAGAAAGTTTTACGGATCTGTCAGATCCCACAAAATTCACAGCAACATCTTTGATTTGATTTAAACTTGAAAATTCACCGATAGTTCTTAAAACAGTTTCAACACTTGAACTGTTGTATTTGCCGACAGGAATATCTTTGGATGTGTCTTCGATTTTTTTTGCAATTTGCACCATCGAAATTTGACGATCTTGTAATTTATTTTTATCGACTAAAATTTGAATTTCTTTTTTCTGCCCTCCAACAATACGAACTAAACCCACGTCATTGATACGTTCCAACAGTGGTTTTACTTTTTCATTGGCCACGTCATACAAATCGGCCGCATTCATTTTTGAATTTAATGCGATCGTCACGATCGGCTGATCGGCAGGATCGAATCTGCGAATGACGGGGTCTTTGGCATCTTTGGGGAATTTTGCTTTCACATTTTGAATACGGTTACGGACTTGCTGTTCGGCTTCTTTGATGTCGATACCTAATTTAAATTTAATCACGATAATTGCGACTGAATCATAATTGTATGACGATACTGTTTCAAGACCTGATAAACTTGAAACTTCGTCTTCGACTATTTTTGAGATCTGACGTTCAACGTCGACCGGCGATGCACCGGGGTACATAATCTCTGCAAAGACAATCGGAAAAGTCACATCGGGAAATTGATCGACGGGCATTTTTTTGTACGACATTAAACCCAAAACAATTAATAAAGTCATGAAACATGTGATCAGTACCGGACGCTTAATTGATAATTCTGCTAAATTCATAAAATCGTTTCCTTTTATTTTTCAGATGTAGAAATAAATAATAAACCAGAGGCTTCTAATTTTTTAAGTCCAGCTTTAGCTTTTAATAAACTGGCTTCCGCTTCGGCGGCGTCTGTTTCCGCCGTGACAACATTGGCAGTTACAGTACGACCCTTCATAAATTTATCTTGTTCTGATTTTGCACGCTCACGTTGAAAATTTGCAATTTGATCAAGCGATTTAACATTGTTTTCTGTCAATTTATATTTACGAACCAATTCATCCCACGAGTTTTTTCCTAAAGCTGCTTTTTTTTCAGCCTTTAATTTTGAAGCCATCGATTCAAGATTTGCTGAGTTTTGCAGACCCGACTTTGCATCCGTTGGTAAAACCCAAGTTAAATTCACACCAATTGCGCTCTTGGGAGTATCAGAGCCCGTCATTTTGCTGACAGCTTCTGAATGGTCACGATTAAATGCTGTCGTTGCATAACTGCCGAACACTGATAAATCCGGACGCAATTGATCTGTGACCTCGTCAGCAACTTTTTCTTTTGTGACAGCTTCAAGTCGTGCGATTTCTGATTCAAGACTGGTTACATTTTTTTGCGCCATCAAATCATTGATGTATGTTCGTCTTATTGCCATATCTGCATTAATTTCTGGAGCATTTTCATTTGCAGTCAAAGATAAATTTTCACGAAATTTTATTTTTTGATTTTTAAATTCTTCTTCGGCCGTTTGAACCTGTAATGATCTTAATGTTGATAGTGCTTTGACATTCATTAAATCAGACCGATCGCTGATTCCGTTACCAACGCGTTTTGTTGTCCATGCTTCCATTTTTTGCGCACGCTCAAGATTTGATTTTTTTAATTTTAAATCATCTATGGCGACAGCGTAGTCCCAAAAATCAGATTCCAGTTGGATGACAAAGGCGCGCTTTTGCAATTCAGCCGCGCTGATTTCAATTTTTGCGGCGGCACGTTGTCTGTCGATTTTATTTCTGGTCCCTGCACCAAAAAAATCTTTCCATAAAGATTGCGATAAAGTGATTCCGACCGAACCTGTCGAAAACTGATCATAACCCGGAACCAATGGCAAATCGTTTTTAAAATCATTTGTTTGCGCTTCGATTTTCACAGATGTTCCTGTGAAAAACTTTTTTGCAAGACCCACCGTGTATTGTTCCATGTTTCGTTCGCCTAAGGCGAGCGAACTGGGTAATGATTTGTCTTTTGATTTTAAATATCCGGCCGTCAACACTGGTGATAAATCCAAATCCGCAGATTCAAGTTTACCCTCAGTCGCCTCAACCGATAAATCATAGGATTTAAACAGCGGATTTTTATTTTTCGCCTGCGCTAAATAATCATCAATAGTTATTGCCTGTGACAAAGTCGAAATCGACAGCATCGCTCCTAATATATAATTTTTCATATCAATACTCCGTTTAAATAAATATTTAAAATTTGATTTTTTAATAATTCGTCGTTCATAAATTGTTCGCAATCTTTTTGCAGGCTGGTTTTGCAATCCATCATTTGGTAAAAGCCAAACAAGCCTTCGGACATACAAATAAAAAATAACCCCGCATGAATATCTGCACGTACTATTTTTTTTGCTTGAGCTGTTTCAAATGACTGAATAAACCGTTTAGCCAATGGATAAAAAATGTCTTCGTGGATATCGCGTGACAACGGCATACCATTTGATTTTTCACGACATAATATCTGACAAATTTCAGGATGTTTTTTTCGCATTGAAATCATGTTCTGAACAATGAAAGAAATTTCTTTAACAAAAAATTCTTTGGTCATTTCTGTTTTTTTATATTCTTCAAAAAGCGGTTGCATCGTTGATTGAACTTCAAGTGCAAAGTCTTTTAGGACTTCTTTGTACAGGCCAACTTTTCCGCCGAAGTGATATGAAATTAATGAAATATTCGCTTTTGATTCACGCGCAAGATCACGTGTTGATGTTTTTTCCAAACCCAGTTTAGAAAATAATTTAGCAGCTGCTTCAAGAAGACAATGTTTTGCATCAGACATAATGACAGAATTTAAACAACTGTTTGAATTCTGTCACGTTATTTTTAATCAATCGTTTGATTTTAGTTAAGTAATTGAAATTACTTAACTAAATGTATCTATTTTGTTTTTTTACAGTCTTCACACTCACCTTTTTGACCATCTTTCGATTCCATTGGGCACGGCTTTCCGTTGCCACAACCTTCAGATTTATGACCGTAGTGGCCGCAAGCACCTAAGACCATCATTAACACTGATAACAATAATAATTTTTTCATTTTTAATTCCTTTGTTTGGGTTGAACAGTATTATCTCAAATTTTTCTTAAAAAATTCAATCATATTCCCGATCTCAAGAACTTGATTTTCTTTCTTCGATGACCCGTGACCTTCATCTGCAAAAATAATTAATTCAGATTTTATTTTTTTCTTGGTTAATGTCTCTTGCATTTGAATCGCCTCGCCTGCCGGAACACGCGGATCGTTCGCGCCTTGAATAATTAATAGCGGGTCTTTGACGTTATCGACATACGTCACCGGAGACAATCTTAACATAAATTCCTTATCTGGTTCTGGGTTTC
>CANBND010000215.1 GCA_947370945.1 Pseudobdellovibrionaceae bacterium
TTAGTTTTAAATCAAAATGTTTTTGCAACGGGCGCTTCGGGTGATGATCCAGGGCTTTCAACATCATCGGGTTCGCCTGACGTTGTTGTTGCACCGGGCTTTGTTGGATCAGCGGACCAGCAACCTGTTTGTACTTTATGTGCTCAAAATAAATCGAATGCACCCATAGATGGTGCGCGCATGAATGCAACAGTCATAAATACAGCGGCCGGTGCCGCAGCAGCAACCCGCCAGCAATCAACTGAGACGAACAAATAACTTTCGCGATCAACACCTGTCTAAACTTTTTACGATCTTAAATTGATACGCTCTCTGTAAACCCTCGAAACTTCGGGGGGTTTCTCATTTTGAGACTAAGAATTCTTTGGCACAAGGCTCGCAATACATATTCATAACAATATATTCAAATAAAGGAGTAGTTATGAAGAAGTTATCAATGGTTTTAGGATTAGCACTTTCGATCTCTTCAGTTTCAAATGCATTTTGCTTGAAACAATATTCAAAACAGATGAATCGATTTACAGCTTCATTGACAAATCAAAAAACTAATTTTGCAACATTAACACAAACTGCCAGCGCAGCAGTGACAGATCAATCTTTAGTACATCGACAAAAATAATTTAAAATTAATCATTAGATTCTGATGGCTCAACGCTTCCCCCGGCTTGAGCCATTTTTCGTTTTAAAAATGACTTTGCAGTTTGAAAAGTCTGATTTAAAACTTTGGCTCCGCCTTCGGCAGATTGTTGAATAAAATGTGCTGTGGGTGAATCTTGTAAAAACATTTCAGCCTTGGTTTCAAATGTTTCATCGTTGGTTTTCACTTGAGAAAACAGCACAATGGCAGTTGCAAACAAAAAACATTTCATTACAAATTTAAATTCATCCATGCTTAACCTCGTGCTGTTGATTCATCGCTGATTCAACAATTTGAATCAGCTGTTGTTTTTTAAATGGTTTTTCTAAATAAAATAATCCACCTAATGATTTTGTTTTTTGTTCATAGTCCTCGGCGGGCAAAGAACTAATAACAATAAATTTTGTTTTCAAATGTGCACAATCTGATAAAACATCAAAACCATTTTTTTCAGGTAGCACCAGATCTAATAAAACAATATCAGGTTGCAGTTTTTGGATCTGTTGAACGGCAGAAATCCCATCGACAGCTTCACCGATGAATTCAAGATCAATATTTTTTAAACACAATCGATAAATTTCGCGAATGAACAGACTGTCTTCGGCGATAAAAAAACTTTGTTTCATTATTTAAGTATAAAGCAAGATTGTGCCGTCTTGAATTATAAACATATTTACTGGACGTTCTATTACAGATCTTGGTCGTGTTGTCATAAATTCGATGACTTGCGCCGTATTAAATTTACCGCCACAATAAATGTATGAAATACACCTTGATGCTTTTTCTTAGTTTTGTGCTATCTAATTTTTCCGTAGCACAGGTTAAAAATTTACAAAATAATTCTCCGTATCCGACCAAATATTTAAGCGCCGAAGATTCGCATTTAACTTTAAAAACGCTGACCGTTGCGCCAGCCTATGACAACGTCGGTGGAATATATCAAGCTACTGCAGAAAATGAATTAATAGAATTAATTTCAAAGGATCAGTTTTGGGCTTTTTCAAAATTTGAATGGCCGGTAAATATAAAAAAAATAGAAAAACGAATTGATACGGTCGTTGAACAGCCTCAAACAGTTTTAAATATTTTATCTGCATCAAAAGCAAATGGTTTAATCGTTACTATTATTACTAAAAGCGCACAAGGCATGAATATACACTTATCATTGTACACCGAAGATAAAGGTTTGCAGTTGATTGAATTGTCGCACCAAGATCCCACCACATTCGAGATCGCAAAATTCAAGGATATTATCAAAGAATTATATACTCAGCTTAAAAATAAATTACCTTACAAAGCCTTCATCACTAGTCGGAGAGGCAATCAAATTACGATCAATGCGGGTGCAAATGCAAATTTGAAAACAGGCGATAAATTATCAGTCGCACAAATTATTAAAATTAATCGTCATCCAAAATTAAAATTTATGACCGGCGTTGAAAAAGAAATCACCGGACAAATTGTATTAACAAAAGTCGAAGAATTTTCCAGTTTTGGTGAAATCGTTTTTGAAAAAGAAGGCGGTGTCATTGAAAAAAACAGCAAATTATTGCCGCCTGATTTTGTTCAGTATCAAATAACTGAAAAACTGCCAGAAATTTCTGGTGCGAGTTCAGAAAAATCTGCACCCGAAGAATGGAAACCTCAGGCCACGCCGCAATTTGGTAAGCTAACAATTTTAGGTGGTTTTTCTGATTATAAACTATCAAGCATTTTATCCAGCTCTGCAGCTGTCAATTCAGGTAACAGTTTTGCGCCAACATTTTTATTGGGTGCGGAACTTTGGGTCACGTCAGAATATTTTGCACGCATTTCACTGAAGCAATTATTTTTCAAAGGGAATAACGCTTTGGTCGGCTCAACACCCGACTCATTAAATTTTTCTGTGAATAATATGGATTTGTTGTTTGGATACAAATATTCATTGAATGGAAATTTTTGGGGCCCCAGTTTCACCGGAGCACTAGGGTACTTATCTGAAAGCACAAAATTGACAGACACAACACCGACCGCATTTTCATCCTTCGAATCATCAGGCCTACAAATTCAAGTCGGAGGATATTTTCCGGTGACCGAAAAAAGTGACATCGGTATTGGATTAGATGCAAAATTTTTATTAACTCAAAGGCTGTCTGAATCGCCGCTGGACTCTGGTTCATCAAGCCCTTCGCAAAATCAATTCGATATTTATGGCAATTACATGTACACATCGAATATAAATTTAAAGGCTGAAATTATATTTTCGTCAATCAATGCAGGATTTAATGGGGCCGGCAACAGAACTGATCCTGCCAGATCCATCGATGAAAAAATAACTTCATATTTGTTCGGCATAGAATATTTATTTTAATGGATATTTTATTCGAAGATGAATTTATAATTTGTGTGAATAAACCGGCGATGGTTTTATCTCAACCATCGTTTGATAAAAAACGAATTCCAGTCAAAGAACAATTTGAAATTATCAGGCCCGATTTAAAAGATAAATTATTTTTACATCACAGGCTCGATTTTGAAACTTCAGGCGTCTTTTTAATGTCTAAATCAAAGTTGGCGAATAAACCATTGACTGAAATGTTTACGAATCATAATTTTGAAAAATTTTATTTGTGTTTGACCAGACCGAATGCACTGGCTGCTGGTAAAAAAGTAACCTGTGAAATAAATTCTGAAAATGAAAACATTTGGATTATTAAAAATTATATGGCTCCGGCAAAAGGCATGGGCGGCGGAAAACGCCGAATGATTTCTGTTAAATCTGGCGGGTGGGTCGCAGAGACTGAGTTTAAAATTCTGTCTACGAATTCTTTATTCCATTATATTCAAGCGAAACCTAAAACAGGTCGAACTCATCAAATTCGTCAACATTTACAAGAAAGCTATCGTTCAATTCTGGGTGATAATATTTACGGCGGTAAAAGCGCCGATGTACCACGCTTGATGTTGCATGCCCACAGGCTTGAATTTCAGCATCCAATAACAAATGTGGCATTAAAAATCGAAGCTGCGTTGCCAAAAGATTTTGAATCTTGTTTACATAAAGTTTAACTTTGAAATATAGTCAGCGAATGAAAAAAATTCTTTATGTTTTTATAATTTTAATTTCTTTAAATACTTTTTCT
>CANBND010000216.1 GCA_947370945.1 Pseudobdellovibrionaceae bacterium
TATTTTGATTTTGATCCGAAAACAAAAAAAATGACACCGGTCATTGGTCAAAATGAAAAAGCAGAATATGAAGTCAATTATTCAAACAAAGACGGCGAATATTTAGTTTTGTCAGATAAAGAAAATTTTAAAAAATTATATCTGTATAAAAATAAAGAATTAAAAATATTAACAGATAAAAATTTAAAATTCGACGTCAGCGGATTTTCTGTAGATCATAAACGCACACGCATTGTTTATAATGTAAATCGTGATGGTTATACAAAATTATATGCGCTGGATGCAAAAACTTTTAAATCCATATCACTTCCTGAATTTAAAGGCTCTGATCATGTTTTTAACGGCGCCACAACACGCGACGGAAAAACCACAATGCTGGGTCTGATCACATCGCAATCTCCGAGGGTCAGTTATTCGTACAATTGGTCCACGAAAAAAATGACTCAATGGGTTTTGCCTTCGGCGCCCGAAGTTGATTTTAAAAAATTTGCGATTGCAAAATTAATGAATTATGAAACGCGTGATCAAATTAAAATTCCGATGTTTGTTCGGTTTCCAGAGGGTTGCGAACCACAAAAAGAATCATTGAAAAATTGCCCCGTCGTCGTTCATTTTCATGGTGGACCTGAAGGTCAATCTGAAGCGGGATTTAGCCCGATGGCGCAAGCTTTTGTGAATGAAGGATTTATTTTTGTTGAACCGAACGTTCGCGGCAGTGATGGCTACGGTAAAGAGTGGCTTGATAGCGATAACGGAATCAAACGCGAAAAAGTCATTACAGATATCGAAGACGCTTCAATTTGGATCAAAAATAATTGGAAAAATCAAAAAAATGAATCTCCAAAAATTGGAGTCATGGGTTGGAGCTATGGTGGTTATTCGACATTGATGGCGATGACCAAATTCGCAGGCGCTTATAATGCCGGAGTTGCGTTGGTCGGAATGAGTAATCTTGTCACGTTCATGCAAAATACTGCGCCGTACAGACGAATTTTGCGAATGTCAGAATATGGAAACCCAGAAACAGATAAAGAATTCATGTTGCGGTTGTCTCCGGTGACGTATGTTGATAACGTGAAAGATCCGTTATTAATTATTCAAGGTGCCAATGATCCGCGCGTACCAGTCGGCGAGGCGATTCAAATGCAAGAGACATTAACCAAGAAAAAAATAAAATCTGAATTAATTATTTTTGCAGATGAAGGTCACGGGTCTGCGAAGAAAGAAAATCAAGTTCTTGAGATCGGGAATATGATTGAATTTTTTAAGAAAAATTTGAGATAGGGAAATATTAAATATTTTTAAATAAATCGACAAGTTCAACTTCTAAACCGTCTGCAATTTTTCGTAGTGTTGAAAGTTTTGGATCTGTTTTGCCATTAATGATATAATTTAAATTTGACCGAGACAGTCCGTCTTCACCATTTTCTAGCCAAAATGCATAGGGTGATTTGTAGCCCTTTTCTTTAATTAATAAAGAAATTTTTTTGCCGAGTGCTATGCAATATTTTTGATCAGATAACTGTTTTTTGTTTTTTTCCAATGAAACCCTCAATACATGTCCAAAATACTGTACAAGTATTGCCTATAGGACGCGTCCAATTTGCAGGACGTATCTACTTCTATAAGTATCTGTTTTTACTTAATTATTTTAATGTATCTTGAGATTTGTGAATTTTATAAACTTTAGTTTGGTCTGGGTTCTGCCGATAGATATTGTAATTAGTCCTGCACATTGGACGTATTGCAATATAGCATTGGAGAACTTTTTTGAAAAAAAGAACCTTTATTTTTATTCTATGTATAGGTTTTATAATCGCGATTTTATTTATATTTAATTTTTCACGCCAAAAAACAGATTCTACATTGAAGCAAAAATCTGAAATATCAAAAAATATAAAATCAGTTGTATTTAAGTCTTTTCAAACAACAGATCAAAATAAAGCAGATGAATATCAGGTTTTAAAACAAAAAAGATCCGTTGCCTCAACTTATAAAAATAAAAATTTAATTAAAAAAAATATAATCATTGGTGGTGAAAAAGAAATATCTAAACCCACTTTTCAGTTGAACGGGAATAAATATTATTGGCTCAGCAATTACGAAGCTAAATTGAGCCCAGGTTTAATAAATGAGAATTTCGCAAATGGATACGAAGTTAAAAAACTTTCAAAAGATAAAATAAATTTTGAAATATTTAATAAAAAATCACTTCAGATTGTTCAATCTGGTCCAGTTAAGAAAATTGTAACTGGGGCTTTTATTGTTCAATACAAATCGAAAAAAGATGTCGAGGACTTCGCAAACAAAATAGGACTCTTGGTTTCATATCAAGCACCGCAGATACAGACATTAATATTTCAAGCGCAAAACGGACAAAATTTATTTCAAATTTTATCGAAACTTAAATCATTGCCCGATGTCAATTATGTTGAGATGGAGCTACTTGGGGAAGGTGTTGTCGCGCAATGAAAATTTATTTTAAAATATTATTTTTTATTTTGGTTTTAATTTTAACATCGTGCGCGGAAATTTTTCTGCCAATTGCAGCGTTAAATTCAACACAAAATCCCAGTCAAGGAACGTTGCCTTCTTCAGATGTGGGATCAATTGATCCCGTGCCGCTTGTTAATGTTGATGCATATGAAGATAAATTTTACCAAATTGATTTGTCGAAAATAAATAATATAACAGGGGTTTCTGGCTCTAATATACCAAGCTGGCTTACGTATAATTCAATAACAAAAAAGCTTGAAGGCATTCCAGATAATAATCAAAATTTAAATAATTTTTATTTTAATGTTTTAAAATCGGGTTCTGCAGCACCTATATCTTACGGTCCCTATCAAATAAGTATTCATGGCGATCCATTAAAAAAATATCAATGGCATTTGAAAAACACAGGTCAAACAAATTTTGCTGTGAACGCAGGATCTGTTGGTGAAGACATTCATCAATCGCAAACAATACAGGATAATATCACTGGCCGTGGAATCAAAATCGCTGTCAGCGACAGTGGCGTTGAAATTGCTCATGAAGATTTGGCTGCAAATATTATTTCGGGTGCATCAAAAAATTATAATTTATCGGCACCATACATTGGCGACCCTACGCCGACAAGTACAACAGATTATAGAGTTTACCACGGAACAGCAGTCGCTGGAATTATTTCTGCTGTTGGTTGGAATAATATCGGTGGTCGCGGTGTTGCGCCCAATTCAAAAATAGCAGGGTTAAATTTTTTAAATGCGACTCAAACAACAGCGGCTCAAATGGATCAAGCCTCTGGAAATTTCGACATTTTTAATTACAGTTATGGTTCTGCTCAAATTAAACAAGATTCTTCGATCTTAAGCTACACGCAGCAATTACGTTATGGAGTCACAACTCAAAGAAATTTAAAAGGTTCAATATATATTAAGTCTGCGGGAAATGATTTTGATGGAGATTATCCATATTTACAAAGCAACCCAGATTTATCGTGTTTTAATAACGGCGTTGGACCTGACGGAAATAAGCATTGTAAATATTTTGGAAATTCAAATCTAGATATTGATAATACTCTATCTGAAATAATTATTGTTGGTGCTCTGAATGCCAAAGGGAAATCTGCAAGTTACAGTTCGCCAGGCAGTAATATTTGGATTTCTGCGCCCGGTGGAGAATCTGGAGATACTGATCCTGCGATCATGACAACTGATTTGCAGGGCTGTAGTAAAGGTAAATCTTCAAGTTTGGTTTTGCCTAATAATTCATTTG
>CANBND010000217.1 GCA_947370945.1 Pseudobdellovibrionaceae bacterium
GATCTGGTGGCACAGGTCATGATGGCTGGTTTTGTTCACGGCGTTTTAAATACCGACAACATCAATATATCGGGTGAATTATTTGATTACGGCCCTTATCGGTTTATGCCCGACTACGACCCCACATTTACAGCGGCCTATTTTGACCAACAAGGTCTGTATGCATATGGGCGACAACCGCACAGTTTTTTTTGGAATTTAAATCAATTGGGATTTTCTTTAAAAAAAGCTTATCCCGATTTGCCGTTTGAAAAAATATTAGAAAATTTTTCTGTGGATTTTAATTCAAGCATTCAAAAATATTTTTGTCAGCGGTTGAATCTGAAATTCAAAAACGCTGATGACTGTTCAATGGCGATTTCTGAATTTTTTAAATTATTAGAAGAAAACAAATTGCCGTTCGAGCAAACTTTCTTTGATTTCAACAGCTTCAATTTAAACTCTTCGAAATTAAAAAAATATGAAAAATTTGATACGCAGATTTTATTTAAAGCTTTTGAAAAAGCACAGGTTTTGAATCTGGATATTGAAAAATCAAATTATTTAAAAAATGAAAATCCTGAAACACTTTTGATTGATGAAATTGAAAATATTTGGTCTGCAATAGATAAAAATGACGATTGGAGCTTGTTTGATGACAAAATTTTACGTTTACGCAGCATCCTTCAAAAGTGAATTTATTAAAGTTTGATACGGAATTCCATTTTTTTTAGATTTATCTTTAAATTTTTTAAGCACCTTTGGATCAAGAATAAGTGATATCCTGACGCCTTTATCTTCGACAGACTTAAACGGACGCCCCACTTTAGCTTTATAAGATTTCCGATGAAGCATCACTTCTTTTTTGGGAACTTTAATCCATTCGCTAGTTTTTGTTTTTTTCATAGATTGACCTTTCTTTTTTATTCGCTGGACGAGCTGAAATAATTCTTATTTTTTTGCCCGTTCTTTCTGTGTATATGACTAGTAAAACGCCAAACGATGACTTGCCTAAAACCTTGTATCTCATTTCCCATTTTGAATTTGAAACATCTAAAGCTTTTAATGAATCCATATCTGAAAAGCATTCGATAGCCACAGTAAAACCTACACCGTGCTTTTTAATATTCAATTCTTCCTTTTTAACGTCCCAGATGTAATCAAACATAATTAATTATAATATATATCGTAATTAATTTGTTTTCAATACTAAAATATGAATGCGACCAGATTTTAGAGATATATAAGATTATTTTACTATCGAACAACAGGATTGCTAAGAAAATGTAGCTATTATGTTAAAACTATATCTCTTCAATTTTTACCCTTAGGACTGAGACCCAAGGATGATTTTCACCAGAATCCACAAGAATCGATTTTAAAAGCCACTCTGTTTTAGACTTATTAAAGAACTCTGGTGGATCACAGGCTTGCAAATCCCAAGATGATAATATTTTTTGAAAATAGGATTGATCTTGTCTTCGAATTGAAATGTCAAGATCATCGTGCTTTCGTGTTTTTCTTTGCAAAAATAAATCTAAGGCCCAGCCTCCAGAAATCCAATAGGGCTTTTCAGAACAACTCAAAACAGATTTTAAATTCTCGATTGTGAGTTGTTCCCATTTTATATCTTGATCAGGATTCATTTAATAGATCCATATTCTGAATATTTTTTTAAAACTGTGCCGATAATTTTTATCGTAAAGGATTTAATGCGCACCCGACTGATCGCCGCGAAATTTATTTGCTTTCGCTTGCGACCAAATTCGGAAACGCTCGATATAACCAAAGGCCGCCGGTACGACGATCAATGTTAATAATGTCGAACTTAAGACTCCACCGATGATCGCAACACCCATTGATTGACGTTGACTACCCAGCGCCGTCATACCGATCGCAATTGGTAATGTTCCGGCGATCAGTGCTAATGATGTCATTAAAATCGGACGCAATCGTGTTCGTCCGGCTTTGATCAAAGCGGCATTCATATCAAGACCTTCTTTAATTAATTGTGTCGTGTAATCCACCAATAAAATTGAATTTTTCGCAACAACACCCATTAATAAAATAAAACCAATAATCGAAAAAATATCGATCGTTTTATGAAAAATTAATAATCCCGCAAACGCTCCAGAAATTGCTAACGGCAATGCCAATAAAATTGCAAACGGAGTCACAAAACTTTCGTACAAAGAAGCCAACACTAAATAAATAAATAAAATACCCAAGCCCAACGCAATGGCCATGTTGGTCATTAGATCTTTAAAATCTTGCGCTTGTCCTTCGAATTTATAACTGATGCCCAATGGCGGTTTCATATCTGTCGATAACATTTTTTCAATCACCGTTGTGATATCACCCAATTGACCGCCGGGGCCCAAGTTGGCAGTGATTGCAATAAATCGACCTTTGTTCTGACGATTAATTTGTGAATAGCCGACTGTGTTTTCAGCATTTGAAACACGGTTTAACGGAACCATATTAAAATTTTGATTCGGAACAAATGTCGTATTAAATTCTTGTTTTAAATTTTTATTTTTTTCTGGAAACATCATACGAATATCATATTCAATTCCGTTTTGACGATATGTTGCTGGCACAGAACCTTCTGTACGCGCGCGAAGCTCGGCCCCCGCAGTCACTGTTGATACACCCAAGGCTTCTGATCTGTCGCGATCAAACACAACATGAAATTCAGGTGTTCCTGCTCTGAAGTTTGTATCCACATCGACTAATCCCGGAATCGCTGCAATTTTTTTCTGAAGTTCTAATGTGTACTTTGAAAGTTCATCTAAATTATCACCAACGATATACAAATTTAACGGCTTTTGTCCGCCGCCGCTGATATCAACGTCAGTGACTGCGATAATTCCGTCTTTCGTAAATTCTTTCACAGCCAAACGAGTTTTTTCTTTCACGTCTAATGTTGAAATTCCACGACGCTGCTTTGACGGAACTAAGTGAACATACAGATCAGATTTGTTTGATTCATACGTGCTTGAACCCACAGTTAACGCAACCAAATCAACTTCGGGAATGGCCTTTACAGCCGCTTCAATTTTTTTAGAAAATTCGTTCGTCGATTCAAGTGATGATCCCACAGATTTTTCAATCGTCACTGTAAATTCACCCAAATCATTCGGTGGTAAGAATGTTTTTGCAATATATTTACCTGAATACATCGAAACCATAAATAAGACGAAAGCACTGATCAAAACTGTTTTTCGGTTTCCAATTGTCCAACGTAATAATTTTTCATAAAAATTTTCTAAGCGCGTTTGAAAACGATCAAAGGCCGCCAGCATTCGATCGATAAACCCCTGACCTTTGTTATGTTCATTTTTTGTCGCCAAATAAGCCGACAACATCGGAGCCACTGTGAATGCATCGATCATCGAAATAATCATAATAAACACAACGGCCAATCCGAATTGTTTAAAAAATTGTCCAACAATTCCCGGAACGAATGCAATCGGACCAAATACGGCGATCACAACAAGCGTCGTTGCAATAACGGCCATGGTGACTTCTTTGGTACCCTCAAGGGCAGCTTGCATTGGGGGTTTACCCATTTCTAAGTGTCTAAAAATATTTTCACGTACAACGATGGCATCATCAATCAACAAACCTACGGCCAGCGACAACGCAATTAACGTCATGATATTGATTGAAAATCCTGCGGCATACATAAAAATAAATCCACCCAAAAGTGAATTTGGAATTGCCAAGCCCGTAATAAAAGTTGATCTGGCGGAGCCCAAGAAAAAGAAAAC
>CANBND010000218.1 GCA_947370945.1 Pseudobdellovibrionaceae bacterium
AACAGTTTCTTAGTGCCTTTACAATGTGAATACTATGCTCTTGAGGGGTTAAGTCAGCTTTTGAATACTGCGGGACTGGTTAAAAAAAGTATAAATCCAAACCTGCACATCGAGGGCATCTTGTTAACGATGTTTGATAAGCGAAACAATTTGAGTCACCAGGTCGTTGAAGAAATTAAAACGCATTTTAAAGACAAAGTGTTTTCTGTGATCATCCCAAGAAATGTAAGACTGAGCGAGGCGCCTAGTCATGGCGTTTCAATTTTCGGATACGATCCAAGATCCATCGGCGCATTGATGTATATGGAGCTGGGCAAAGAAATCGCTTCGCGCGGAACAATTTCTGCGACCGCGGTACTCGCAAAATCACAAAACAATAATTCAGAAATAGGTTTATAAAATATGGAAATTAATACAGAAAATCAAAACAAAAAACGACTTGGCCGTGGACTTGGTTCGTTGCTTGGTGGGGCGACTGAAAATAATTTATCGCAGTCTGCATCGGTTGCCGTGCAGCCGCCGCCACAGCAAATTGTGAATACTCAAACGCAACAAGTAGATAATCAAAATCGCATTTGGAGCATGGCTATTGATAAATTAGTCCCGGGACAATATCAGCCGCGCAAAAAATTTGAAAAAACAACTCTTGAAGAGTTGGCGCAGTCGATACGTGAAAACGGAATTTTGCAGCCCATCACTGTTCGCAAAAGGTCAGCTGGTGGATTTGAAATTATTGCGGGCGAGCGCAGATGGCGAGCGGCTCAGATTGCAGGCCTTCATGAGGTTCCTGCGATCATTAAAGACTACTCTGACCGCGAAGCTTTGCAGCTGGCATTGATTGAAAATATTCAGCGCGAAGATTTAGATGCCGTTGAGGAGGCTGAAAGCTACCAGCGCTTAATGCAGGAGTTTGGTTATTCACAAAGTCAAGTCGCAGAAAAAGTCGGCAAAGAAAGATCAACGGTTGCAAATTCAATTCGTTTGATTGGTTTGCCGAATGAAATCAAAGATATGATTTCAGATAAAAAAATTAGTGTCGGTCACGCGAAAGCCTTGTTAGGCGCGGAAAACAAAGTCGAACAAATTCGATTAGCAAAAATATGTTTTGAAAAAAGTCTGTCTGTGCGCGCTCTTGAAAGCATGATGAAGCCCGCAGCAAAAATCGCAGCTGACAATGGGCCTACCGATGCTAAAAATATTTTAAATGCTACAGCATCAGATTTGCCACAGCGTCTTGCAAAAGAATTGGCAGAACAATTACAAAAAACATTGGGCACAAAGGTCTTCATCAATTACAAATCTGGCAAAGGTGATTTAACAATTCATTTTTACAGCGACGAACAATTAAATTCTATATATGAAAAAATCAACTCATGAGCGAAGACTTAATCATATCAGCCCTGGTTGAGGACGGCTGCTCATTTGAGGGCAGAATGTCATTTAGTGGTGCGGCAAAAATATCTGGTCAATTTATTGGCGAAATTTTTACGCGAGACGAATTAATAATATCAGAGACCGGCCAGGTTAAGGCCGAAGTTGAGGCGGGCGTTGTTGTTTTAAAAGGAACTTTCGAGGGAAACATCGTTGCCCATCAAAAAGTGACGATGGTGCCGCCGGCAAAATTTCGCGGAACGGTGACCACGCCGAGCCTGAAAATTGACGAAGGTGTCGTTTTCGAAGGCGCATCATTTGTGCCTAAAAACTAAACCAAAACCTCGACATAAATTCTAAGGGTTGACCAGTAAATTATTAAAATGTTATTTCAGATTGTCTGAAATTATTTTTTTCAATTTTCGAAGGGTTGCTTCATGGAAATACTTTTGCAGCTGGGTGCAAACGAAACTGCTTTTATTCAGTTTCTTATATTTGTTTTATCAATTAGTTTTTTAACTGTATATGTATATGGCCCGTATTTTAAAGCGAACGATGAGCGCAATAAAAGAACCAAGGGTGCCGATGTTGTCGCAAAAGAAGCCGCTGACGAGGCAAAAAATTTGGCGTTGATTTACCAATCAAAGGCCCGCGAAAATAATGAAAAAATCAAATCAGTTTTTGATAATAAAAAAACTGAAGCTACAAAAATAACGACCGACTTGTTGCTAGAGGCAAAAACAACCGCAGAAAAAAACACACAAGCAGCGCGGTTAGACATTGAAAATCAAAAAAATAAAGCACAATCAGAAATACAAACTTTGGCCACAGAGATATCTTTGCAGTTAAAGCAAAAGTTCGAGGGCGGACTCTAATGAAAAATATTTTTGCACTGATCATTTTATTTGGCGCAGCGACGGCAATGGCGAATGGCGCCGAGCACGGCGGTGGCGAAGAAATCGCAATTCCATTGGCAAAAATTGGGATTCAGGCGTTAAACCTAGGAATTCTTCTGGTGGCGATGATTTATTTCGTCAGAAAATCCATCATTGAATTTTTTTCGAATCGACAAACCGCATTTAACGAACAATCATTAAAAACAGCCGCGGCATTAAAAAATGCAGAAGCAGAGCTTAAAGAAATCAAAGACAAATTGTTATTGCTTGAAACATCAGAGGCAAAAACTTTGCAAAAAGCTCAAGCTGAGGCCGATATTTCAAAAAATAAAATGATCGACGAAGCAAGGTCGCAGGCTGAAAAAATGAAGGCCGATGTGGCGTTGATTATCGGTGCCGAAGTTTATAAAGCAAAAAATGAAATCAGAAATCAAATCATTGAAAAATCAATTTCATCAGCAAAAGAAAGCGTTCGCGCAGCTTCGCAGACAATCACTGAAAAATCTGAAAAAGGTTTTATTTCTGATTTGGGACAGGTTAAGGCATGAAAGATATCGTAGTAGATAAATACGCCAAGGCATTTTTTGAAGTCACATACGCAAATGGTACGGCGGGCGAATGCGCAATGCAAATGGCTGAAATTTCGAAAGCGTTTTCTCCAGAAATCACAGCTTTTTTTAAGAACCCGTTTAATTCGCTAGAAAATAAATTAACAACAGCAAAATCTGCTCTTGAAGGCAAATGTTCCGCCGAAACGTTTAATTTTGTTTGCACGTTGGTTGAAAAAAACCGTGTTGGTGCAATGACGGAAATTTCAAAAGAATTAACGACAATGGTTCAGGCCTCTGCAGGAATTACAAAAGGTAAATTATTTTCGGCGATTGAAGTATCGCCTGAATTTTTAAAACAGGTCGAAGCCGTGGCGTCCAAAGCACTAAATAAAAAAGTTGAATTATTGTTTGAAAAAGATACGACACTGATTGCGGGATACAAGGTTCAAGTCGCTGGCTGGACTCTTGATGATTCGGCGGAAGCTCATTTAAGAATATTAAAAGACGAACTTATGAAGAAGGGACTATAATTCATGGAAGCACAAATCAGAGCCGATGAAATCGGACGAGTTCTTAAAGAGCAAATCTCTAAGTACAATAAAAACGTTGAAGTTGCAGAAACAGGAAGCGTGCTTTCTGTGGGCGATGGAGTAGCTCGCGTTTACGGATTAGAAAACGTAATGGCCGGTGAAATGGTTGAATTTTCTTCTGGTGTTCAGGGCATGGCATTAAATTTAGAATCATCGCAAGTTGGTGTAGTTGTTTTCGGTGAAGACAGACTAATTAAAGAAGGCGATGTTGTTAAGCGTACAAAAAAAATCGTTTCTGTTCCTGTGGGCGAAGCGCTTTTGGGTCGTGTTGTAAATGCATTGGGCGAGCCGATTGACGGCAAAGGCCCGATCAACACACCGCACACACGCGTTGTTGAAAT
>CANBND010000219.1 GCA_947370945.1 Pseudobdellovibrionaceae bacterium
ATATCAATTAATTTTGATTTCAACATTTCATTTTCCAGTTCAATCGTATGAACTTGCCCTGCGTTGCCATACAGTTGGCTTTCACGGCGCCCGCTCGCAGAACCTTTTAAAGTATTAATGGCTTTGTTGTTTTCTGATATTTTCATTCGGGTTTCATTTTTTCTCATCATCAATTCAGAAATATAATCACCGACCTTGGCTGATGAACTTAATGAAATTAAGTTTTCAGGCTTATTTGAAAATTCTGACATTTTTTTATTTAAATTTTGCAATTCAATATCAATTGCAGTTTTTTGTGATTTCAAAAAATCTTGCATTTTTGTAAGTTCGGCAGATTCTTTTTTCTGCAATTCTTCAGCGACAACAATTAAGGCCGTATTTGTTAAAAACAATGACATTTCTTTGGATTTTGATGACGTTGAAATTTCAAGTTCATAATCTGTAGCAATTTTATAATTTAATACTGCTTCTAAATTTTTAAAAACTGCAATTTGTTCATCCGCATTGAGTTGCGAAATTTTTTTTGATCCCAAAATATCATTTGTGAATTGCTGGTATCCAATTTTTTCTGCCAACGATATTTTTTGATCTGTGCCTTTTGATTCTGCAGCTTGGATCAATTTCATGTAAAACTCAGTGGTCTTTAAATATTCTAAATATTTCTGCAATGGCGAATTTACTTTTTTAGCTTCATTCAGTTTTCCTGATGCCGCTCCTGTAAATTGCTGTGTGAATGATTGTAACGAACTATTTTGCGAATCGTTCACGATGACCGATGCCGTTGAAACATACGGAACCTTAAAACCGTATACGGCTATACTGAGTAAAGAAAATACACAAAATAAAATCAGAAATAAGGGCCAATTTTGAATCAGAACTTGTGAAATTTGTTTGAGCGAAAGATCTTGTGTTAATTTCTGAGTGGTATTTTCAAATTGCGCAGCTGTTGATGCAGATTTTAATTGCGTCGAATCTGAATTCTGAATTGTTTCAATGTCTTTCATAAAAACCTCGATTTATATGTGCTTTGTCACTGTCGGGGAATTTACCCGAATTTGCGCAGAACCACTACGTATTCGAGCGATTCCATAAATACAATTGCAGATCTGGAGTTTTTTACATCCTCACAGAACAAATTATGTCGATAGTTTTGACGAACAGGCTGTCAGCCCTAAATGTTAAAGTGTCAAAATTTTAGACGGTATTTCGTATCACCTTGAGAAAAAAGCATGGAACAGCTTTTGCGATACAACACATCGAAGAGGTGTTTATGAAAACAAAAAAAGTCTTATTACCGTTTTTAGCATTTAATTTGGCTGTCGCTATGAATTCACATTCATACGCTCAAACAGCTGAGGATAATATGAGTTCGCTGAATTTAAAAGATTCTTCTAAATCCGTTTCTGTAGAAAGCAAAATAGAAACACCTGTCGGTCAAAATTCACAATTGCAAACAACACAAGACTTCGTTTCACAAAATTCAAAAAAATTGTGGGCACAATTTACCGCCACTTTAAAAAATGCTAGGCTAAATAATACATTTAATACACCGACAGCTAGTATCGCAAAAGGCGCAAGTATTGGTGGTGGATATACGATCGAATCAAACCCATCTATTGGAGGAAAATATTCCGGTATTGATGTTTGGAATATTAATGTCTCAGCCAGCCCCGAATTTTTTGGTATTACCAATAATACAGGCATTGGTATCGGCGCTTCAGCATCAAGACAGGTTACATTTATTCAACAATTTGACGATCGTATCGCATCGGCAGCTCGCCTACCGTATGACCCTATTACTAAAATTCCTATCAAATCTGATCTTTTTTTCCAAATGGATAAAAACAACAAACCTATTATTAAAGAGGGCGATTTTATTGCTTTTCGCGCACCACTAACACTATCTGCAGGTCGCGGTTTTAATTTTGTTAACTTAGCTCATGCTTCTATGGATGCTAGTTTAAACTGGGTGCTTGCTGGTGAATTTGATATTCAAATTTTTAAAATGAAAGACAACCAGGTTCGTGTTAAAATTATCGCAGTTAAAGATAGTTCGCGCGGTGTAAGTGTTGGTTTTAATCTGATGGGCTTTAACATGATCGGAAATTTAGTTGTTTCGAGATTCGTTGACACAAATATTTTACAACTTAACTCATCTTCTACTGATTCTGATCTATTTCTTGCGGATTACATTTTTAATTTAAATCAGACTGAGTCTCGTGATATGTACGATCAATTAATTGGCCATAAAATGAAATTGTTTGATATGGATGCGTTAGCAATACAATTAAAAACAGCAAATCCATTTGCTAAAGATGCGACAACACAGCAGCATCTGGTTGGCGATCTTGATCGCTTAAACACCGCTGCTGAACAAGATCAAAAAAAATCTGTACTTGAGCGTCGAATCACTCGCGTCAGCACAGGTAAAAATAGAACACACAGTGACACTTGGGGTACTAAAATAAATTTATTCAAAGTGATCAAGGGCAGCTCACAAGAAACAAAATCTGTTTCTCGCGCAACAATCTATGCCCATGATGATGCAACTACTCAAAATAAATATTTGATCGAAACACAAGTTAAAAATTTTTCTTATGAATGGTTTTGGCTGTGGGGAGAAAAAGATATTGCCTCACAAAGTTTAATGCTAAAAACAAATGATAATTTTGAGCCAGAAAATCTTTTAGGATTTCAGTTTAATCGCACAAAAGAAGATGCTTCAATGTCAAGCAAGGAATATGCAGACTTGAAAAGTAAATTTGAGTCTCTATTGCCACCACTAGTTTCAGCAGTTATAAAATGGCCAGCGTGGAACTTTGGAGTAAAAGATTCCGTACAAAATGCTTACGTTCAACAGGATCTTTTATTTACAGAAAATTTATTCAAAATGAATTTAAATGTAACATCTGAAAAAATTAAAAAAGAATTAATTCAAATTATAAAAAATTTCGGTAAATTTAGATCACAACCCATGGGCGTAGCACTACAAAATGATGACCGTCAAGACCCAAGAGTCGTGGCATTTCAGCGTGGCGATTATTTAAACGCCTACAACGAAAATTGGGAACAATATGTTATTCCAATTAAATTGGCCGAAGTTTTTGATACATCAAAATCACCTACAGAAAGATATCAGGCGTATAAAATATTAACTGATACTGTACCGATGTTTGGTGAAATTAATAACTTATTGTTATTAAAATTAGTTCCCAATGATCTGCTCTCAGATGTCATTGTGGCAAAACTTTCAATATCTGCTACAGGCCAAGACAGTCTTGAGGCGTATTATCCGACCAAAGATCTGTACAATAAATCAAATGCATTTCGCGAAATAACGTATCAAACAAATTACATTTTAAATCGTTCTTACGATTTACGTAATTTCATGAAAGAAGATGGCACAACATATTCGACTGAAGAAATTATGTTACAACGAACTGCAAAATAATATTATTATTTGATGATGGCGTCTCAGAACAAGACGCTTTAAAAAATAATATTATTGACCTCAGACTTTCGCATGAACTTACCGATAATAATATAGACTAAGGTTTTAAAAATCGATCTTGGTTTATAACTATTAAAGGGAGTCTACACAATGAATTCGAATTACGACGCAAATATGGTTTATCAGTTTTTGACCCAAACACCTGAATCAGCTTTAAGAAA
>CANBND010000220.1 GCA_947370945.1 Pseudobdellovibrionaceae bacterium
GCGCATTGATTATATTTGTGCGACAAAAAATTTAATTAAAAATTTAAAATCATGTGAAATTTTAATGAATCAATTGGGTTCAGATCATTGCCCGGTTGTCGCGACATTTGAATTTTAAGAAAAATTAAAACAGATCAGATAAGTAATTAAGCCACATAATTATACAAACAAATAAACTGACAAAAGCTGCCGGCCATCACAAAAATGTGCCAGATGCCGTGAAAATGTTTGTACTTTTCATCCAGTAAAAAAAAGATCACGCCAAATGTATATGCAAATCCACCTGCAGATAACCACCACATGCCTGCGGGGCTCAGCGATGCAATCAATGGTTTGATCGCAATCACAATCAACCAGCCCATCACGACATATAAAATTAATGAATAGCGTCTGGTTTTTTTTCCGATCAGTATTTCTTGCATGATCCCGATCACGGCGAGAAACCAAATAATTCCGAACAGTGTCCAACCCCAAACACCGCGCAAAGTGATTAGCGCAAATGGTGTGTAGCTGCCAGCGATGAGTAAATAAATTGAAATATAATCAAGTTGTCGAAAAATATTTTTAAATTTTCCGAGGGGCGCACTATGGTAAATTGTTGAAATTGAATACAATAAAATTAATGTCGCGCCGTAAATACTGAAGCCTACAATTTTCCAGACATCAGATTTTTCAACAGCCATGACAATCAAAAGACTGACGCCAATAATCGCAGAAATAACTCCGATTAAATGAGTTATGCTGTTAAACTTTTCACCTTTATACATTGATATTAGCCTCGATTTTTTCTGATAGATGCAATTTTTGTAATTTCTTTTTCTTCAAGCACAGATTTAAAATGTTTACGAAACATCATTTCACCCAACGCAGATGATTTAACAGTCCATTTTTGAATGTTCACAGTGATCGCAGCGATGGCGACTTTGTTATCGCCATCCGAAGCATAGCCAACGAACCAATCCGTGCGACCTTTGGGATTTTCTCCTGAAAAATGACCGGTCTTTCCACCCATTTCAACTTCACGAAATTTTTTCTCGCGCATAATTTTACGAAATGTTTTTCTGGATGTGCCAGCCAGAACAGTTTGTTCCATCATACTTTGAACTTTGGCGGCTGATTCCACCGAAATAATTTGTTCATTTGAAGCCGTTTGGCCTTTGTAAACAATTTTTTTATTTGAATCTGTTAACTCGTCAACGATATACGGCGAATTCATGCGGCCTTCGTTAACAATCGTTGCTGCGATCATTGCGCCGTGAACGGGGCTCATTGTGTTGTATCGATTGTATCCCGAAGCAACTTGCGACAATTCAAAACCTTTGTCAGCTGGAATTTGTGCGTTGGAAATTTCGACCGGAAAATCAGTTCGCAATTCTTTGTTAAACATAAATTTTTCAGCGTAGGAATTTAAAACTTTGGGTTCGATGTTTTCAATCGCCAATCTGCCGAAGGCCGTATTGATGGATTTAGCAAACGCATCTTTTAAAGAAATAAAACGTGTCCAGCGGTTCACAGTTTCAGATAAGACATTTTTTTTATAGAGAGTATAGTTTCCACCGTTAAAAGCAATTTTATGATCAGGATTAATTCCAGAATGGTCAATCGCCGCAGAGGCGGTGATAACTTTGAAAACACTGGCCGCCGGAAACGTGGCGCGAAGATTCAAGTTTGAAGCTTTTGGGTCAGATTTTTGAAAGCTGGACATCGCCAAAATCCGCCCCGTTTTTGCGTCGATCATAAAAATTGCGCCGTAATCAGGTTTGTATCTTTTTAATAGATCATCAGATTCTTTTTGAAGGCTTAGATCTAATGTATAGTTAATATTGAGTTTGTTTTTTTCGCTATTCAATGTGAATTCTTTTTCAGTGGGCCATTGATTATTTTTGATCGCAGATCCGATGCTGTCAGAGATTTGTTTTCGATCCGTCAGGTTTGTTTCTGTCAAAGTTTCTTTGGATTCTGGTTTTGAATCATTGAAAAACAAAAAAGCCGACAGTAATAGCGCAACTGGTAAAAGTAATAGTTTTAACATTATTTAATCGTAACACTAAAAAAAAGATATTCTCAAGGCCAGATCCACGTTAAATTAATAAATATGAAAACAAAAGATAGAATACTGTTGGGTGCGCTTGAATTATTTAACACTGATGGCGCAACAGAGGTCACAACAAATGATATTTCTCGGCAATTAAAAATGAGCCCCGGAAATTTGTATTTTCATTTTAAAAACAAAGAACAAATTGTTCGTGAAATTTTTAAAAAAATGGCCACTGAAACGATTACTGTTTGGAAGCCGCAAACAAAACTAGCTCAGCAAAAACAAAAAATTCAATTGATAGATTTCATTGATAAAAATTTAAATTTGTACTGGAAATACAGATTCTTTCACAGAGAAATGTATATACTTAGAAAAAAAGATCCAGATTTGTCAAAGCTGTGGCACAAGCATTTAAAACGAACCAGTTTGTTGATGATTATATTGTACAAGCATTGGGTTAAGTCTGGCCACATGGTTCCGATTCAATCCAAAGGCGAAATGGAATTTCTGGGTGAATTGTTGTTCGTTGCATCGAATAGTTTTATGCAGTTTTTTGAAACCGCAGACCGCGGATCAGCTCCTAATTTGAAAACAATCGAAAAGGCTCGTAGGCACATTTTGCGAATGTTGATGCCTTATTTAAGTGATGAAACTAAAGACGGCTTTGAAAATTTTTTCAAAATTTAATACTCAGGATGAATGCGTTCGATTTGGGTTAATATAAAGCTGGCTGCAGGTTTGCTAAATAATTCTGTCTAAACCCGATGGAGATCGTATGAAGGCGTACAGCAAATCTATTTTGTTTCCAATTTCTTTTGTTCTGTTTGCTATGATTGTTTCGTCAATTTCATTCGCCAAGACATCTGATTGTTCGGCGGTTGTTGAGCAATTACGTCAAATGAAGGTTGCTCAGGCTTCTGTGCAAGAGTCATTGGTTTCAAATCATGAAATGATGGCGCAAAGTCTTGAAAGCTATGCAGATGCGATATCCGAGTCTGCGGGGCGTGCTCATAAATCAATTTCTGAAAATATGACTAAGGCGGCAGGATCTTTGCGTCAGCGTGGGTTAAAGGCTCAGGGTATTTCAAAAAAGCTAGAAACCAATACGGACGATCTTATAAAATCTGTTGAAAAGTGTCTTAAGTAGGCAAAATACTCTAAAAAATACTAATTAGCGCGCAGCGCTAATACCTTTGTCTTAAATTTATACCTATAATTTCAATTATTTAGCCGATTTCATTTCTTTTCAGATTTTTCGTTGCAAAAATTACAAATTTACATTTATATGGGGCAGTTCCATTTTGGAACTCAAGTTTTCGGCAAGTATGCCGATAAGACCCGACCTGAATAAGGTCGGTCTAAAACAAGGAGGATGCTCGTGGCTAAAGTAACGAATTTGAAAGAAGTAAGCTCAAAGGCAACAGACTTAAAAGTTGTAAGTCTTAAGGCGATCAAATCGGCTCCCAAAGTAACTGAAAAAATCACAACTGAAAAATTAGCTCAGGAGTGCAAAGAAAAATTATTATCTACAAAATCTGATTTATTAAACAGAGTTAAAGAAGCCCGCGGAAAATTAGACCAAGTCGAGCGCGGTG
>CANBND010000221.1 GCA_947370945.1 Pseudobdellovibrionaceae bacterium
TAAAAATTCGAAGTGTTCAGTTTCAATATCATCTTTCGAATTCAAAACATGAATACTGAATTGAAATGGAATTTGCTGAAATGGTCTGGAACTTTCAAATTTAGGAATGGCATAGCTGATTGTTTCAAAATCTAAAAAAATCAACGGGTACGTCCACGATGTTAAGGCTTTTTGTACTTCAGCTGAATTCACAAATCGTTTTTTTGTTTTTTGCACATTCAGAAATATTTTTTGCTTTTCATTGAGATCATCTGTTTCAAGCAAACGTGGATCAAAAATATCAATCATTCGCTTGTCATACAGATCCCATTTTTTATCGTTTAATGTCGGAATATTAAAAATACTGTCTGCTGGAATATTTTTTTCTGAAAAACATTTGTCAAAAAAAACACAAGGGTTTGGTTTTTGACAATGTTTGCCAATATCAATAACTGGAATTTCGTCAGATTTTAAGTGCGGGAATAATATATTTAATTTCACTGAAATTTGCGGATGCAATTCGCGTAATTTTTCAGTGACATCAACCTCGGTGAATATGTTTTCTAAATTTGGATACACACATAAATTATTTAAATGAAATACAGATATCTTTTCAATCGGCAGCCCTGCATTCGCAATAATCCATGTTTGCAGACCGATGTCGTCCAAATGTTCGTCTTTGACTTTGGTCGTCGATTTAACTTCAGCGATATGCCAGCGTTCTGACTGCTCATTGTAAATCATCAAATCAATCCGAGCGAAACATCCTTTGTATTCAAAGGCGGCTTCAAAAATGACTTTGGTTTTCAAACTTAATAATTCTTTGTTTTTTTTTAATGCACCAACAAAATCCCAAGGGGTGTTTTCAACAACGATCGCATTTGAATATTTTTTTGCATAATGGCCCCTGGCAAATTCACTGACAGCATTCCCCTGATCGAATAAGGCCTGTAATTCAGGGCCGATTTTTGGCTCAAGCTCTTTGTGGTGTATTGATAAATAAAATGATTTTGGGCACTGGTACCCGCGCATAATTTTAGTTTTACTGATCAGTTTCGGGATTGTCTTCACCGTCAAACTGTACCAAGATAATTGCATGTCTAAAACAGAAAAAATCGTAAAAACAAAAATGATGCTGGCCAAGATTAAATCGGCAAATTTACAAGGCGTAAAAATGGACTCTGCAATTTTAGGAAGCGGAGATTTAAATCGTGACGGTGTACCCAGATTGCCACCCGACCAAAAAGTCGTCAAAAATTGGCCCGTTCTGGATTTAGGAATTTTACCAGAAATTAAATTGTCGGATTGGTCGCTGACTGTCGATGGCCTGTGCGAAGATCATAAAACATACACGATCGATGATCTGAAAAAATTAGGCGAAACAACCGACACTTCAGATTTTCACTGTGTTACGGGTTGGTCGCAATATGATATGAAGTGGCAAGGTGTTTTGTTTTCAAAAATTGCAGCAGATTGTAAAATTCAGCTCGCTGCGAAATTTGTCTGGATCGAAGCCTCTGATAATTACACAACAAATATACCTATCGAAGAAGCTATGAAATACGATGTGCTGATCGCGTACAATGTCGACGACAAACCTTTACCCAAAGAACACGGTGGCCCTGTGCGAATGATTACTCCTCAATTGTGGGCCTGGAAAGGAGCAAAATGGATCAAGCGAATCACATTCCTACACGAAGATCGCAAAGGCTTTTGGGAAGAACGCGGTTATTCAAACAGCGCAATACCTTGGCTCAATGATCGCTATACAAAAGATGAACCCACAGAATAGTTTATTGATCAAAATGATTTTCAATTTTAATTTATTCAAATAATTTTTGGCACTGATTGAAATTAAATTTTTCTGAAACTAGCACAGGATATTTTTTAAATGATTTAAACATGTCCTTAAAATACCCATTATAAAAAGCATCAAATAATCCGCCTTGTTGAATGTTATATTCCCAACCACTTGGACCAATTTTTTGAGGCTGTGTAATATAAAACCTGAGCGATTTTGTAATATCAATCAACGGCGATCTGAACAGGCGAAAAGTTCGATCTGTTCTGAATCTCTGATACTGTTTCATCCAATCATCGACCAAAACCGGTTTTTTCAAATTCGTATCCAACGCCCACCAATCATTTGAATTTAAATCTTTAACAATTGTTGCAACGTGAAACTGCCATACTTGACCCGGAACATTCATTGGACCAACAACGAAAATTTTTTTGATACTTTCTTTATTTACACCGTATCTTAAAAGATCTAAATGCAATTTCAATGCACGACCAAAACAAAAACCCAGCTCACCTTCAGGATCATATTGCTTTTCTGGATCTGTATTTAATGGGTCGTTGATTAATTTTGACATTAACAGCTGACCCTGTTCAAAAGTAATTCCAGAGACCCTGCCACTTGAAACCTGAGGAACATAATTTTGAATGGATTCGAGTATTTTTTGATTCAAGGCTGCAAAATTATTTTGATTGTTCTTTTGACTGTTATTTTGGTTTTACTGCATTTCAGAATTTCTGCGGATGTACAAATCTTCACGAATTGAACTGATATCCCAATCGTTCTGGGTGACAGATTCAGTCGCCAGTAAAGGCAAACTGGTTGATATCAAAATAACAAGACTAAAAACAAATGATAACATAACAGTTTTATGTGCAAATTTGGTTCTATTTCATATATGATCAAATCGATTACAATCACATAGAGTGTCATTTTTAATAACAATACGACAAAAATTGTTTCATATTTTTAGTTTTGATTTATAGTTCTCTTATGCAAAATACTCAAAAAAAATCACGAACAATCATAGAGCCGTTTAAAATTAAAATGGTCGAACCACTTCCCTTTTTAACAAAGACCCAGCGCGCAGAAATTTTAGCCGAAGCTGGTTATAATTTATTTTTAATCAAAGCCGAAAATGTAACTTTTGATTTTTTAACAGATTCAGGTACAACCGCCATGAGCGCCACCCAATGGGGTGCCATGATGGTTGCTGATGAAAGTTATGCAGGTTCGCGCAGTTACCATAAATTTGAAAAAGTCGTTCAAGATTTAACGGGATATTCAAATATTATTCCGACGCACCAAGGTCGCGCCGCTGAAAAAATATTTTTTTCTGCTTTGGTTAAACCAGGCCATAAAATTCCTTCGAACAATCACTTCGACACAACTCGCGCGAACATTGAACAACTGGGCGCAGAAGCCGTTGATATGGTCATCGCCGAAGGCAAAGATCCACAAAAAATTTATCCATTCAAAGGCAATATTGATTTAATTAAATTAGAAAATTTTTGCAAAGAATATCAATCGCAAATTCCGTTCGGCATGATCACAATCACAAACAACACCGGCGGCGGTCAGCCTGTAAGTCTTGAAAATATCGAAGGCGCAAGCAAGATCTATAAAAAATACGGTATTCCGTTTATTATGGATGTTTGTCGTTTTGCAGAGAACAGTTATTTTATTAAAATTCGCGAAGAAAAATATAAAAATACGTCTGTGAAAGAAATTGCACAAATGACTTTTTCAATGGCCGATGGCTGTTTAATGTCAGCGAAAAAAGATGGCCTTGTGAACATTGGTGGATTTATCGCCTTAAAAAATTCAGCACAAAA
>CANBND010000222.1 GCA_947370945.1 Pseudobdellovibrionaceae bacterium
ATTCCTGCGCGTGACGGCGCTGATTTTGCGATCAATGATTTACCACCGCCAGTTTTTGTTTTTATCGTCGCCATTTTTGCACGTGAAGTTTTTGATTTTGCAACGGGCGCAGAAATCACATCAGATTCTGTCGCATCCAATAACGAAGACGCGCGCGGTGCGTGAATCATTTTTGCTCCGCGAGTGGCTTTGACTTTGGCTCCCTTTGAAACTTCGGTGATGACGGGTTTAATTTTTACGGGCTCGATCGGTTTTGTGTCGACAATTTCAATTGTGATCGGAGTATTTATTTTTTCTAACATGGGCACGGTAATGAAAGCTGCGCAGACGGCCAAAGTAATATGTAAAAAAATCGAAACTCCAAAATATTTTGATGAATCAGTTTGTTCTGAACTGTTTGAAAAATACAGATCGTATGTGTGTGACATAAAATTACCCCAAGCCTTTTAATTAAAATCGTCTATCTAAAGGCTATTCAAGTTCCGCGCCTGTTGTTTATGTCTTTGGGCGGAACCTATTAGAGATTAAGATTTTAGGTGTGAAAAAAATTCTTGGGTGTACAAAATAAAGACGCGAATTGAAAGGAGTTAGCTGTCGCTAAGTCCTTCGGGCATTTTGTGATTACGAATGCAATCGGCCAAATACTGATGATCGTCGCAACCAATGACTGTCATTGCGTCTTCGATCGGGCGAGGGTCGGGTGATAATAATTTTATTTTTTTAACGTCCATTACTTTTTGATGAATCGCTTCCAGTTCTGATCTTTGTAATCGGCCAAGCCCCACAGCATTTGATACGGATTCAATGGCGACAGGGGGTGATTCGGGTTCATTGCAATACAATAATAAATCTGCACCGGCTTCAAGTGACCTGACAGGAATTTCGGCTTTGTCGTAATGTTTCGCCATGGCTTTCATATCCAAATCGTCAGTGATAATTAAGCCGCGGTATTTCAATTCATCACGAATCATTTGTTTTAAAAATAAGGGCGACATCGTCACTGGCCATTTGGGATCAACGTTTTTAAATAAAATGTGTGCTGTCATGACCATGTCGACACGACTGCGAAGTGCTTTTTTAAACGGAACCAATTCAATTTCATGCAGACGTTCAAGTGTTGCTTCTTCGACGGGAAGCTCTTCGTGTGAATCAATAATTGTGTGTCCGTGCCCGGGGAAATGTTTCGCACATGATAAAATTCCTGATTTAATATAACCGCGCACTAATGCAGAGGCCATTTTTTCAACTTGATGTGCATCGGTACTGACAGCGCGATCGCCGATCACAGTATTTTTTGGATTTGTAAAAATATCTACGCACGGAGCGAAATCCAGATTGATTCCGACAGACATTAACTCAACACCCATACGATGAGCAAAATGAAACGCAACTGTTGGCGCATCCAGATCGCCAATATTTTTTAGCGGTGGCCACTGCGTAAAAGGTTTTTTTAAACGATGAACCCGGCCCCCCTCCATATCAATACCAATAAACAAAGGTGCACGATCAGCCATTTTGTGACGTAAAGATTGAATTTCTGCGCACAGATCGCGAATTTGTTTGGGCTCGCTGACATTGCGTCCGAACAAAACAACACCTGAAATATTATTTTCAACAATAAATTTTTTCTCGTCGTTTGTTAATGTGTGACCCGAAACACCGATCAGAGTTAGTTGGCCAACCAGTTCATTAATTTTCATAAATTGTATTCCTTAAATTTAAATAGAATTATCTGCCGTAAATATTTATTTTGCCAGCGGGCACATCGCCAAAAATTTTCTCGAATGTTCCGGGTGTGACTTTGATTCCTTCAGTGGCTTCGGCGCTGTTTTGAACCAGTGTTAATTCAATACCTGTGGCCGGAGTATCGCCAGAAATTACTTCACCGCGATCGTTTAATAAATTGGAATATGTACTGCCTGCAAATTTATTTTGTGAACGCATGAATTGAAGGGGCCCTTGTGTGACGAATTTTTTTTCAATACGCGATGAACCTTTTGCTACATCAAACATTTCTTCGGCGACAGCTGAAAAATCATATTTGGTGTCGACCTTGATGCCCGATTTGCTTTTCAACATAAAATAATATAGCGCACTGGATAAAAACGTGTCTTTGGTAATTTTTTTATCTTTCTTTTTTTTCTCGCCATTTTCAGTGATCAGCGCAGACATTTTTGGTTCTTTGTCTGTACCTTTACCTTTAAAATTAAATGTCGCATCGATAGTTTTTGTTTTTGCGCCGTCGGTGGCAAGGTACGAATAGCTGACAGGTTTTAAATCTGCATCAGAAACACCCGTCAATGATTCGGTCATATCGAAACCATTTTTAGACAATTTTAAAAAACTGGTCGTTTTAAAATTTTTGGTTTTCGCATCAATTTCATTTCTTTGAACAACAAAACCGATATGTTTTTTAGCCTGAGTCACCTTGTAATAACCTTCAAATAAAATTTCTGCGTTCGCAACAAGAGGCGAAATAAGTGCGACCATAAAAAACAAATTAAATATTTTTTTCATAAAATCCCTGTTGATAAGTTGCTTGAACAAAAATGCTTGCAACAGAATACGTGATTTCATTTTATTTGGCATGGATAAGTTTTATTTTTGATTTGCGGGGCTACGACTTTGGTCGTGGTTGTTACATGAAGTCATTTATTGTTAAAACATGATCAAAATAATCGGAGTCAACTAAGGATGATTCCGCACCATTTATTGTTATCAATGCTTTTTGAATTGTGTATTTATTAGGAAATTTTAAATTTTTTAATTTTACAAATTGTAATGACATTATCATTTCGCATATAAGCCAGATCGATTTGAAAGCCAGAACTTGTGGCGGCGTCTCTTCTGTGAAAAATAGGCCCGAAATTAACAACTTGATTAACAAAACCCATTTTTTTTGCCAGCAGCATTGCATTTTTTAAACAGTAATTTTCAAATGCAAAACCAGGTATTTTTTAAGCAAAGAAATCAGTGTTGTTTTTTGACTGACTAACCACTGAAGTTCATCAATAAAAATAATTATCTTTTCTTGGCGGGGCTGTTTTAATACAGATGTTAATTTTTCTAAAACGTCTGTCCAATCAGCAGATGTTATTTTTGCAAAAAGCGTCAACGAGATAACTTTTGCCAATTCGGCGACGCCCATAAACAGCTACGATTTGCGATTGTTTGCTGCCGTAACAAGTCTTTAAAATAGAGAATTCGTCTTTTCGCCCCCAAAGCATAAAAACCTCGTCTTTCATTATCCGCTAACTTTGTTGGTTTGACGATCTTAGCGGATAATGAAAAGCGCCTAAGGGTGCTTAAATTGTTTAGCAGTATTTTACCCAGACTGGACCAAAATAAGACATTCTGTACAGAACATTTGTGCGTGTCGAAAAAAATCACGTACAATAAAATCACCGTGAACAACACCCTATGTGAAACTGAAAATATAAATTTAAACGAACAACAAAAAAGCAAAAAATCTTTTTTCACGCTGACGCGGAAAAATCAAAAAGGCCAAGTCGCCATTTTCGTCGCGCTGATTTTTCAAATCGTTTTTATTTTTTTCGCTCTGCTGATC
>CANBND010000223.1 GCA_947370945.1 Pseudobdellovibrionaceae bacterium
AAACATTGATTGCTGGTGAAATTATGAATTTTTCAACTGTTGAATTAACGACACGTTATTCTAAAAATTTAATTGAACGGTTTTTTTAATAACAATTTTTGCGCTTTTGGGATTTATTCGATTCAGTTACACGAGGACGTCAAAAAGTTCGACAGCAAAAATCGTCACATCGTCTAAAACACTACAGTTGAAAACAATGTCCCAAATCGCGTATATTGCCCGCATATGAAAACAAAAAAACTTCTTTTGACCTTACTGGCCAGTTCAATATTAACAACAACATCGTTTGGTAAAATGATCACTCAGTGTTCCAGCGAAGGCACTGATGGCGCAGTGACTGGCTCAAGCAACATGCATTCGCAATTTCCGATTGCATCGGTTTCGAAAGTTTTCACTTCGCTGTGGGCGATGGAAAAATTGGGTGCGACCTACCGTTACCCGACGCAGGTTTATCTGACAAAATTAAATAGCGGATCTTATGATGTGCATTTGCGCGGGTCAGTGTTTCCGTATTTTGATCGTACGATGTTTTATTTTTTGATCACAGAATTAAATAAACGTGGCATTACAAAAATCGACAACTTAACCTATGATGAAAATTTTGAATACGGTTCAATCATTCGCGACAATAAAGATTTAGCCCACAAAAATGGAACGCAATCTGAAACTGAAATCATGCAGCAATTGCGCGCTGACGTCACAAATTTAAAAACAAACTACAGATCTTTTTTGAATCAAACGCAAAGTTTAGTAAAAATAAAATTACCTGCAACAGCAAATTTAACGATTAAAGACATTCACGCCACATCAATGAGCCAATTTAACAAAGATGAAACAAGTAGTTCATTCATGCTGAGATCCAGCGAACTGCACCGAATATTAAAAGAAATGAATCGCAATTCAAATAATTTCGCTGCTGATAAAATTTATGAACGTTTGGCTAGATCGCAAAAATTTTCTGATTTTTTATCAAAATCGATCGGCGCGGATGCCAATGAATTTAATTTTGTCAATGGATCGGGTTATCCAGCCATGGTTCACGGGGTGAAAACCTACAATTCTGCAACTTGTAACACAGTTGTTGAGGTTAACAAGCGCCTATTTAAAATCGCGGCATCGCAAAATTTTGGTCTGAGATACATTTTACCTGTCGCAGGTATGGATACAGATTCAGATAGCACGGTCACACAAATTTATTCAAGCAACCTAACCACAGGTTCGCTGGTTGCAAAAACAGGAACAATCAGTCAGTCCGTGTCTTTGGCGGGAGCCGTTTTAACACAGGATAATTTAATTTATTTTCACGCATCAGCCTCAACAGGTGATTATCAACAAATTAAAAACTTTATCAGTTCGTTGATTAAAAATAACGGCGGCAAAGCCACCATCGATAATTACACTCCGCAGGCTTTTTTGCCTTTCGACGAGAAATCTATTTCTGAAGACACCGTCGCAGCAACGATGGCGCAGATAGCTGACTCCGAAAATATTGCAGCACCTTTAGAAGATGTTGTTACACAGAATACGGAAACCGTGATTGATCCATAAATTTTATTTTAAAAATGAAAATGAAAATTATTTTTTTATTATTACCACTGATCTGCACTCAGGCATTTGCACAATCAAATCCACTGCCACTTTGGGAATATGGATTTGGCGTTGGATATTTACATTACGCACACTATCCGACATCGAATCAAACAAATGATATTGTGTTACCCTTCCCGACGTTTCAGTATCGCGGAAAAATATTGCGCGCAGATGACCGCGAAGGAACTCGCGCTTATTTATTAAAAGGTGATGTCTGGTCTTTGGAATTTTCTGGCAGTGGTCTGCCGGCGCTCAGTTCAAAAAATAATTCAGCCAGAACTGGAATGCCCGATTTACCATGGATGGCACATATGGGACCACAAGCGATCGCAAAGCTTTCCGAATCCTTTGAATTTAAATTAGGATTTTTTCAAGCGATGTCTACAGACTTCAGTCTGACCAAAACAAACGGCCAGTTACTACACGCCAAATTTATTTATAAACCACAAATTAAAATTTATGATTTACCTAGTTTTGGTTTTCTGAGTTTTGAATTTAAAACTGCAAGTCGTGATTATTTAGCGACCTATTTTGAAGTCATACCTGAATTCGCAAATGCGGATCGCCCAGCCTATGAATCCAGATCCGGTTTTTTATCAACTGAATTTCAATATTATCAAGCTATAAAAATCAAACGAACCACATTTTACATCGGAATTTCTTTGGCTGATTATTCAATGTCAGCAAATCAAAAAAGTCCACTGCACAAAGCCGATCAGAATTTAAGTTATTTAGCTGGGGTGACTTATACTTTGGGCGAAGCTGAGAATTAATTACTCATCTAATTCTTCACGTAAATATAGACTGAGCTTGTCCCACATAGCATGCATCACTTCTGATTCAACTTTGCCAGCTTCTTTACCTTCCCTAATAATACTTACTCCATGCTTAATATAAGGCCTGAAGCAATCCTGATAAATACTATCAAGAACTCTGTGATATTTCGGCCCACGAATCATATGAATGATGTCTTCAGGCTCGAAACGTTCAATTTTTGATTCTAAAATTTTTGCTAGTAATTTAATTTCTGAGGCTGTTAATTTCATTCATTGATTCCTTTTTTAAGCTCTTGATAAATAATGATATGGAACAAAAATATTTCGAATACGAAATGCATATGGAGAGTCCCGAAGCGCCAAAAATCTTGAATTCGGCAAGTCAGAAACAAAAAATGGATCTGCTAAAAATTTTGCGTTCAATAACCATTCTGGCGTCTGCAGTTCATAATCAATACACAGTTGATGAGCTACAGCTTCAAATAATTTTGAAATAACATCTTCACCCGAGTTCACACTATTATAAATTAAATTTATATCTTTGGTTCTGGTAAAATCATCAATAAATTGCGCGACCCAAATTTTTCTTTGTTCAACATTTATTTGCGATTTTTGAATATAGTCGATGAGTGTTTTCATACTATACACTGAAAATATCTTTCAGCATGACTCTTGAATCAATCGTTAATTTTTGATCTGGATAAAATTTTTTTATAATTTTCAATGCTTGATCAATATGATTTAAATTTAAATACTTCATTAAAAAAATTAAATCTGTTTCGTCGTTCGTACCAGATCGAGCAGACAGAGCCTTCATCGCAAACATATATTCAGGTGATGCAACTAAAATATTTAAATGTGACAATGATAATTCTGTTTTTTTAAATTCAGCGCGATCAGAATTGAAAACTTTGACCGCGTCATTTAGCCAAAAATTATTTTCTAAATTCAAAGTTTGAGAAACATTAAACGCCGCTTTTTGTAAAACATCTGACGGAGCCATAATCGCATCAATATCTTGGGTGCTTTCACGCGAATGAAAAACCAAACACATCACTGCCCCGCCCATGATTGAAATATCACCACGAACATTTTGATTTTTTAATTCATTATTGAGTTCATTTAAAGCTAAGATAATTTGGACTTTTGTCATACATAAATAGCATAGAATACTTATTAATTTTTACTAGC
>CANBND010000224.1 GCA_947370945.1 Pseudobdellovibrionaceae bacterium
GGGCATGCGCCGATCGGTGAATTAAATGAAAATAATTTTGATGTGATTTGCGGTGGTGCATATCCACAAATTGAACAGGCAGGTTCTTCGCTCAGTTTTAAAGTTTCACCTTCGGTTGTAACAACCAATGCACGGCGAATCAGTGTTCCGGTCAAATATTTTGTACTGGCTTCGTAAGCTTGAGTGATTGAATCTGTCAGGCGACCTTTTTCATCCATTGAAAAAGACATTCGATCAATGACAATATAAAAAGTTTCTGTCGTCAGACCTTTTTTAATTTGTGCGGGCTCAGAAATTTCAGTCAATGTTTGAACTTCAGATAAAACGGGGTCAGATTTTTTTTTGCCCGGTTTTTCTTTGATTGTTGTTGTTCGCAAATAACCGTCTTGCAAAAGTAATGAATGTAATTTTTTGCCATCAACGATACGTTCACCTTTTGGAATTTCAACCAAGATATATCCACGTAGATCTTTAAATTTCTCTAAAACCAGATCAGTGGCTTCGGTGGTCGACATTTTTGTCGCAGGTATTCCGTGCGTCGGGCAGTGCGGAATAGAAATTTTTTCGTACAATAAGCGCAAATAATCAATCAATTCGGTTGCGGTCCCGACTGTGGATCTGCTGGATTTGACAGAATTTTTTTGTTCAATTGAAATCGCCGGCGGAATATTATTAATGCCTTCGATGTCAGGCTTGGGCGCTTTATTTAAAAACTGTCTGGCATAATTTGACATGCTTTCAATAAAACGACGCTGACCTTCGGCAAATAATGTTTCAAAAGCCAATGAACTTTTGCCAGAACCTGACGGCCCGCAAATCACTGTGGTTTTTCCCAATGGAATTTCAACATCAATATTTTTCAAATTGTTTTGCTTGATGCCCCAAATTTGAATTGATTTTTGTTCTTTGCTCATAGCGTTTGATGAACCATTTTTTAATTATCCAAATCTTGTTTTAAAAAATCTGTCGATTCTTCAGTGCGACTGGATGCAGCTGTGGGCTCTGTTCCATCGATGTACGCTTGATTAATTGTTTTTGTTGATCTTGAATTTGCAAGCTTACCACTATCAACATCGACTTTAATAATTTTAACTCCGGCGGGAACAGTAAAATTCATGACTGGCAATTTTTCATGAGCTGATTTCATAAATTCCAACCAAATTGGCAAAGCGGCCTTGCCGCCGACTTCGCCTTTGCCGATTGTTTTTTCTTTATCAAAACCAACCCACACACCTGTTGCAACGTTGGGTGTATAACCAATAAACCATCCGTCGACATAACCATTTGTTGTTCCGGTTTTTCCTGCGGTATCGCGACCTAATTGTGCCGCGCGGCCACCGGTGCCGTTCGGATCGGTGATTGTTCCGCGCAGCATATCTGTGATGACATAAGCCGTTTCGGGTCTGATTAATTGTTCAGGGTCGTTAAAAAATAAATGCGACGGTTCAGAATTTTCTTCTGTTTCAGTTTTTGCTAAATAGGCTTTTCGGCGCTCTTCAAATTTTTGATCGATGTCTTGAGTTTCATTTAAAAATCGGGCTTCCAAAGATAAATTTTCTAATAAAACTTTACCATTTCTATCCATGACTTTTTTAACAATGATAGGACGAGTTCTTTTGCCCAATCTGCCGAATTCAGAAAAAACTTTTGTCATTTCATACAATGTTAATGAACTGGAACCCAACACCAATGTAAAATCCGGATTCAATTTTGAAAAAATTCCTAAACGGTGCGCAAATTCAGTGGCGTAATCAACACCGATGTCTTCCATAATTTTAACTGACGGAATATTTAACGAACGCACCAATGCATTTCGCATTGTGATTTCGCCGCTGTATTCGCGGCCATGATTTGAAGGTTTCCAAACTTTATCTTCGCCTTGACCTTCTTCGTCGGTGCCAGTTTGTTTGTAAACAACAGGGGCATCAATAATTTTTGTTGAAGGATTATAATTTTTTTCTAATGCGGCAGCATACACGATCGCCTTAAATGATGAGCCCGTTTGTCTGGCGGCTTGCAATGCGCGATTGTATTCGTTGCGTCCGAAACTGTAACCACCAACCATCGCTAGCACATCTTGAGTTTCTTGATCGATTGAAAGTAACGAACCTTCCACAACGGGTTCTTGATCAAGTTCCAAACCTAAATATTTGCCAGAATCAAAGTTAACAGGAATTATTTTTTTACTTTTTGTTTTTGACCACGCCAGTTTTTCAGAAATTAATTTTACATCAATCACATCACCAATTTTAACAGCAGCCGATGGTTTTTTAATTCTGCCATTTTCAGGTTTCACATCAAAATTTACTTTTCTGGCCCAAGTCATTGTTTCAAAATCAATAACACCTTCGGCATCAGGTAAATCAACAATAACATAACCAGCATCATCGTTAATTTCACGAACGACACCTTTGTAGGTTTGGGTCAGTTCTAAATATGATGGCAAACCAATTTCTTTTCTATTTTTAATTTCAGAAATTTTCCCTTTTTTAGAAACGATTTCAACTTCGGCAAATGATCCATCAGGTAAAATTGTACGCTCTGGGTTTGAATCTGAAATGAGTTTCTTTTTTTGTTTTAATAAAAATTCTGTGCGTTCTTTATCATCGGATAAATTTTTCTCGGCGCCACGAAATCCTTGGCGTTTATCTAATTCTTTCAAACCATTTTTAACGGATTGATTTGCGGCTTTTTGATTATCTAAATCAAGGCCCGCAATAATTTTTACGCCTTGATTTAATATAACGTCTTCACCCAGCTGTTGAACCAATAGCTGACGAATAGTCTCCATGTAAAATGGAGCCTTCTGATCATATTCTTCGGGTAAATAAACTTTCAGCGGAGTTTTTATAAATTCAGCAGCTTGATCATCTGTAATAAATTTATTTGCGGCCATTCGGTTTAAAACATAAATTTGACGTTCTTTGGCGCGTACAGGATTTCGGGTCGGCGAAAAATCAGACGGAGCCTTTGGTAAACCGGCTAAAATGGCAGCTTCGGGAACAGTTAATTTTTTTGCAGGCTTTCTGAAATAACTTTGCGAAGCCATTTCAATACCATAAGCACTTTGACCAAAATAAATCTGGTTCAAATAAAGATAAAGAATATCTTCTTTGGATAAATTTTCTTCCATTTGCAAAGCCAACAAAATATCGCGAATTTTTCGACCGAATGTTTTTTCATTTGTTAGCAACAAAGTTTTTGCAACCTGTTGTGTGATCGTTGAACCACCCTGAACATTTCGACCCGCGCGCATGTTGGCCATCGCCGCGCGAAACAACGCTTGGGGATTAATACCCTTGTGTTGAAAAAACTGATCGTCTTCGGCAGCTAAAAAAGCTTTTACAACATGATCCGGAATTTCTTTGTACGGAATTAAAACACGACGTTCACGAAAAAATTCACCAGCCTTTTTGCCATTGCGATCGTAAACTTGGGATACTAAAAGTGGTTTGTAATCTTCCAGCTTGATGACTTCGGGTAAGCTTTTTTTCACCGAAACATAGGCCAGATAAACGCCTGCAAAACACAAAACAATAAACGCAAAAAACCC
>CANBND010000225.1 GCA_947370945.1 Pseudobdellovibrionaceae bacterium
GGGAAGTTTGGTTGTTTTGTTATGCTATCTGATCCTGAACATGTTGGTGTAAAATCTGCTGATGGCGCTGTCGTTGCCGAACCACCCGATTCATAACCGCAGCCACCAGGAGTTGTCGCTATACGATACGTGCTTCCGCTAATAGTTACTGTTCCCGCATAGTATGTTCCGTCAGCGCAAAGGTCACCAATAGCCGGGTTTCCAACAACGCAAATGTCAGTACTTCCACCAGTAATTGAAACGCTGGCTGTGGCTGTTGCACCGAAACTATCCGCAACTTGAACAACCGCGGTTCCTGATGTGCTGGGAGCCGTGTACACGCCCGTACTCGAATTAATTGAGCCTGTTCCGCTAGTTACTGAAAATGTATATGGAGGAGTCCCATTTATTCCCGAAAAAGCGACTGTCGTGTTAATTGCTAACGAGGCCGAAGACGGTGAAATCGCCAGCGCTGCATTTATAGTGACTGTCGAATTTGATGTGTTCCCGATGCTGTCTGTGACTCTGACAGTTGCAGCCCCTGAACTGGCCGGAGCTGTATAAACCCCGGTTGCAGAAACGATGCTTCCGCCACCACTAACGACTGAATACGTGTATGGCGAAACGCCGCCCGCTGCTGAAAACGTAAATTGATTATTCACAGCTAAAGTTTTTGAGGCTGGCGAAATCGCCAAAGCCGCATTTACCGTTACTGTCGCAGTGGCCGTATTTAATGAACTGTCTGTCACACGCAGAACTGTGGTCCCAGCTGACGCTGGCGCCGTAAATAAACCTGTGCTTGAATTGATCGAACCACCGCCACTGACAATTGAATATGAATAACTGGGCGATCCACCAAGACCTGCAAATGTAAATGTATTGTTAACGGCCAATGTTTTGGTCGCCGGAGATATTCCCAAAGAATTATTTATAGTGATTGTTGCATTGGACGTATTACCTAAACTGTCCGTGACACGAACGACATCTGTGCCCGCACTGCTTGGCGCTGTATAGCTGCCTGTTGATGCATTAACGGCACCTGATCCAGAAATTACCGAATACGTGTACGGAGAAACTCCGCCCGTTGCCGAAAAACTTAAAGCTCCATTGATCACCATTGTTTGCGTCGCCGGAGAAATACTTAATGCCGCATTAATTGTTATGTTGGCCGAAGCGGCCGCACCTAAAGAATCTGTCACACGCACAACGGCACTGCCGGCACCAGCAGGAGCCGTGTAAACACCGGTTGAAGCATTGATTGAACCAACGCCACTGAACTTTGAATACGTCAGCGGCGGTGTTCCTCCACTGCCAACAAACGTGGCCGTGTTATTGACGGCCAATGTTTTTGTTGTCGGAGAGATACTTAATACATTTGTGATCGTAAGATTGGCCACTGATATATTGCCATAAGAATCTATTGCTGTAACAGCGGCTGATCCCGCACTGGCCGGAGCCGTGTATAAACCTGTCACTGAATCGACGGAACCCAAACCGCTGCTGACAGAATATGTAATCGGTGGAACACCACCCACAGATGTTAATAACAGTGTTGCATTTAAATTTAAACTTTGTGAGGTCGGAGAAATTTGTAATGCCGAGTTGACTGTAACTATAGATTCAGAAAATGCTCCAGCGCTATCGGTCACACGCACAACAGCACTGCCTGAAGTGCTGGGGGCAGTATAACCACCGGTCGTCGACAAAATCGTACCCGAACCGCTTTGTACAGAATATATGTAAGGTTCAGTTCCACCCGTCGCTGTAAATGTTTGTAAATTATTAACCGCCAATGTCACGCTGGCAGGGCTGATAGCCAATGCCAACGGCGACCCTAATGACGGCGAAGGAGCAAATCCACCACTCTGCCCTTTGCAGGAAAACAAAGCTACTGTGAATATAAACGTTGTCAAAATTGGCATAAGAATATATTTTTTTTGCATGTCTAACTTATCGACAAAAAATGAAAAAACTTTAATGTAGGTATTCAGCAGTACGGTAAAAAATATTTAATTTTTAATTTATCCCAATTTAAGCCACTCAAAACAAATACATTTGAATTAAATTTTTTTTGAAATACACAAAATACTCAGTTTTTTAATTTTATGTATTTTAATAGGTTCATGCTATCTACAAAGATCACAATCCTTGACCTTTAAAAACTGCCCCAACTGAACATCGAGGTTCCGCAACAGCCGATCATTCGCTTGCAAACCTCGGTCTGAAATATTCACAAATAGCTTCCCCGATTTATACAAAGCATACGATTCCGTATCGACCCCTAATAAATAAATATCCACTTGCGATACACCTTGATGAAATCCATTTTTTTCAAGAACCGATGTTTTTTGATCACGCATTTTTAAATTTTGCACAAGCTCACCCAAAGCAAAAGTTCGACTCAATGTCGAAAAAATTTCTTGCAGCACGGACAAATCTAAGAAGTTTTTTTCATTTGAATCCACCATCGTGTAACTTAAAATTCCCAAAACAGAACTGATAAACAAAGCATGATTTAAAGATCTTTGATAACTTCCTGATAAATAATTTTTTCGAGCACGCAGTTTTTTTAAAGCATCATTATCTGGATTTAATAAATTTAATAGCTCAACAGAATGTGCACGCAACCCCCAAGCCAATTGAGCCGTCGACAAAAGATCACTGTGCAAATGAGTCAGCAGATTTGTAAAAGTTTGAAAATCAAGCTCAACCATTCCATGAATATGCAGCTTTTGATCTGGCGCAAAAAATAATTTTTCTTGATGCAGCTGACGAACTGTTTTTTCAATTCGATTTTTTACCAGATTTAAATAATATCTGCGACCTTTTAAAATATATTGATGTGTGAGTATTTCATTTTGATCTGAAATATCCACATTATCCCTTTGCAATGAAAATAAAGTTGTTTGGCCCGTGTCTTTATTAAATGACAGCAAAACAGTTGCATCCGCACGAGAGCTCAAACGTCGAATTTGATCTCCATTTTCACGATTTATATACGGAAACGGCAATGGCATTTGCCCGTCTTGACCGACAAGCAATATGTTAACAACAGATTCCTTCCAATTTTGCACCGAATTATCCAACTGAAAAGATTGAATTAATTTTTTATCTAAAAATGGATTTAGCGTCTGAGGCTCTTCGGCAATATCGGCCAAAGAAAATGCGCTGATAAACGTGCACAACATTATTAAAATTTTTTTCATATTTTTCTCCGTATTTATTCAAATACTTTTTTTTCATAGGAAATTCCTTTGCGATAACCGTGCCGCGACTCAGAACACATTAGCCTTATTTGAAGACAAAACGACCGTATCAGAACTCTACAAAGTGGCACAGAACAGTGCCACTTTTTGCTAAACAGGCGGCCGATTTTCACATGCAGCAACAACTTATAAAAAGCTAAGATATGTAGCGATCTTTTTTAACATACAGACGAGATGCCTTAGTCTGTAATTTTGTACTGTTGCCAATTTGTCTGATAGGGCGCGAACGCATAAAGCCATCGTACTGGCCGAAGCTTATCAGATGAAAGAAGATTCTTAT
>CANBND010000226.1 GCA_947370945.1 Pseudobdellovibrionaceae bacterium
TCGATATATCGATTGATATGAAATATCACAATCGAAAAAAAGCCGATGATCCAGTAGATTAGATATTTTTTCATATTAATAATACTGCGGAAAGAAACCTGTTTTGTATATTAAAAAAACGAATTGCGGCGATTTCCATTTTTGGAATTAAGTGATTAATCTTTATAAACTAAATGTTTAACAGATAAAAAATTTTTCATAATGCGTTTACGTTCTTTAGCCGCTTTTTCTTTCGCTTTTAAAATTGCAGGGAATCGATCAAAGGCGGCTTGAAGGTCTTTGGGAACTTCTGATGTTATTTTTTTTGATTTTTTAGTAGGGCTCATAATTCACCATAAAGGTAGCTATTTAGTCTAGGCTTGAGAAGCGAAAAAAGAAGCTCATCAAAAATATTGCGTAATTCTGTAATTTATGACGGAATAATTAATGCTTATCGCGACAAAAGAGGAGCTGGCATACCATTTCCTGCAGACAAAGAATTAAAATTAGTACACGCTAAACTAGAAAAAATAGAGCTATCTCGTACGCTTCCGAAAAATGCTTTACAATCTGAAGTGTTAAAATATCAGTTGCGCGAAATGTTTGTAGATTTTCAGATTCTGGTGGTATGAGCAGAAAAAGTCATGCTTCTTATTTTCTATAATTAGGGTCTAATTACAGAGCTTTGTGTAATCATCCTGATCGAGTTTTGAATATTTGGTTTCATCAATAAATTTTATTGATTTGTCAGAAAATAAAAACTGATACAGTAGGCCTTGTAAATTTTGATAAGACTCGTAGGACTGAATTAAATTAATATCGTCGTCGCATTTTTGATTTACTCCGCAATATCTAGGTATCATGAATTCAATAGAGCAGGCAGATTTTTCTTTTTTTAAGCGTAGAAGAAATTGAATGCTATGATTATTTAAAGTTTCTTTGGTCATCTTGGTATAGGGTTTAAAGTTTCTGCATTGAAAATTTGAGTGCGTATCTTGTGTAAGAATGAGGTCTTCTGTTTCAGAGAAATTTGGTAGATTGTAGCCATGGTCAGGGCATGAAGATAGATTGATCGTCGCAAGATATGCACCTTGTTGTTTCACACAAGTTGTTGCCATTAATAATTGGGTTACTATAATTAAAAACAGGGCTCGCCATAAACTCATACTTATGATTTAATCACATTGTGATTTACAACGGCATTATTTTTTTCATTTTGATGAGTAGTCTCGTATCTTGTGTCACTTCGCCATTAAATTTAGAGGAAAAAAGTATTCGTCAAATTTATTCAGCAAATTCAAGCTGTAGAAAAATAACTACAATTACAGAAGAAAATGTGTGGGATGGATCATTCAGTGATGTAAAAAATCGACTCAAAAAATCAACTTATGCTCTTGGCGGAAATGCATTTATTATTGATGAAGTTTATGGTCAGAGAAGGCGCACTACGGCGTTCGTGTATTTCTGTAATTTTTTATAAAGTGCTTAGCTTTTTTCTATAAAAAAGAAGAAGCCTGTTAAAAAACTTGGTGCCCAGTGAGGGGGTTGAACCCCCATGCCTCGCGGCGCTAGATTCTAAGCCTAGTGTGTCTGCCAATTCCACCAACTGGGCACTTTAAAAAATAATTTTAAGAGTGCGGGCAACTTGAATAGACGGCTAAATTAGCCGTCTGAATTTAAAAGATCAAGAATTACTTTTCAGCTGTTAATTTTTTGTATTCAGGTGCGCGCATCAACTGAGCCAACTCTTTTTCAGAGTCCATCTCGATACGAACAAGCCAGCCTGTATTGTTTGGATCATCATTCAATGATGATGGGTCATCAACTAAACTTGAATTCACTTCGATGACTGTTCCAGAAACTGGAGCATACAAATCAGAAACGGCCTTAACAGATTCAACAACGCCGAACGGTTGGTTCTGAGTTACTTTTTGGCCTTCTTCTGGAAGATCCACATAAACAACTTCGCCCAATTGATCTTGTGCAAATTCAGTGATGCCGACAGTAACGATATTTTCGTCGATCTGAGCCCACTCGTGATCTTTTGTATAATAAAATTCTTCGGGTACGTGAAATGCCATGATGGACTCCTTTAAGTATTAAATTTTATTCGCAGACAGTATAACTTACTTTGTAGCTTACTTTATAACGAACGGCGTTTTGCAAACTGAAGCTTTAATTAATTTACCGCGAATATCGACGTAAATTTCTGAACCTTCAGTTGAAAATGCAAAATCAACATAAGCGATTCCGATGGGTTCATCAAGCGTGATAGAGTGCGTTCCGCTGGTCACAGTACCGATTTTTACACCTGCTGAAGTTTTAATCTCGTAACCTTGGCGTGGAATTCCGCGATCCAGCATTTTAAAACCGATCAGCTTACGTTTTAGGCCATTTTCTTTTGCCGCAACGATTTGTGTCTTTGACATGAAATCTTTGGCCATAGGTTTTATCGCCCAACCCAAAACTGCTTCATACGGATTTGTCGTGTCATCGATTTCATGACCGTACAAAGAATATTTCATTTCAGTTCGTAAAATATCACGCGCACCTAAACCCACGGGTACGGCTTTGATCGGATCAGCCAGCAGTGCCTGCCATAATTTTTCAGTGCCTGCAGATTCAATAAAAACTTCGCAACCTAATTCGCCGGTGTAACCTGTTGTTGCGATCATAATTGTATGGCCCATGAATTTTCCAACTTGAATTTCGTTGCGATTCATTTTCGAAATTTTTATGGTATCAAAAATTTTGTCACATAATTCAAAAGCCTTTGGGCCTTGAATTGCGATTTGCCCCCAGTGATTTGATTCGTCGGTCATATCACTTCCGCGATTGTGTTTTGTCATCCACGCAAAATCTTTGTCTTTGTTAGAAGCGTTCACGCAAACTAAATAATCCTGATTTTTCTCGAGGCAATAAATAAATAAATCATCGACAAGGCCGCCAACGTCATTGGGCAATAATCCGTATTGAGCTTGGCCTGATTCTAATTTTGCGACGTCATTTGTTGTCAGCCATTGCAATGTTTCAACGGCCTTTGCTCCTTTGACTCGAATTTCACCCATGTGTGAAACATCAAATAAGCCCACGTGATTTCGTGTCGAATTGTGTTCGTCTTTAAGGTTGGTGTATTGAATTGGCATTTGCCAGCCCGCAAATTCAACGATGCGCGCGTTCAGTTTAACATGTTCATTATAAAGAGGAGTTTTTAACGGATTTTGAATAGTTTGATTCATAGTTGATAGTCATATAACTACAGCCAGAATCAGTAAAGTCTTAAGTCGATTTTGGTCGAAAAATCAGTCTGTAAATTAACAAAAGAATCATTGCGCCAACAACCGAGCCAATAAAGCCAGCAACTTCGCCGTCTGAATAAAAACCTAATTTCAAACCCAGCCAATTTGCAGTATATGATCCCGCGATACCTATTAAAATTGTTAAAATAAAACCGCCAGGATCGCGTCCGGGCATTAAAAATTTTGCAACTATTCCGACTAATAAACCAATAAAAATTGTCCAGATCAT
>CANBND010000227.1 GCA_947370945.1 Pseudobdellovibrionaceae bacterium
TTTAGTTTCTGGACGTTTCCATTTGAAAATATTCTGGGGCAGGAACGTGCTTGCGTTCAAAAAAAATGGTCGGGTTTTTTAACTGAAATGTTTTTAGATGCTGATAATTTTTTAATTGATTACAAAGATTCAACACTTTCCGAATCCGAGCGAAAATTGATTTTGGCAGCCAGCGTATTTACAGATCTGCAGTATTTTGAAAAAAAAGCCAACACGAATGACTGATAATCTGTTTACGCAAAATGTGAATCCTGATTTATTGCCGTTGGCCGAACGATCTCGTCCCAAATCAATGAATGAACTCGTTGGCCAAAAACATTTTTTATCTGAAAAATCGGGTGTTTATAAATTATTAAAAAACAATCATCTATTAAATTTAATTTTTTGGGGTCCGCCGGGCACGGGTAAAACCAGCCTTGCCATGAGTCTGGCCCATTCATCGAACGCGCATTGGATTCAAATGAACGCCGTCGATGCGGGCGTCAAAGATTTAAAATTGGCCTGCGAAACTGGGCGTAATTTAAAACTTGAACGTTCGCAAAAAACATTATTATTTGTTGACGAGATCCATCGATTTAACAAATCACAACAAGACGTCTTATTACCGTATGTTGAGCGGGGTGATATTTATTTGATCGGTGCAACGACAGAATTGCCCAGTTATGAATTAAATAAAGCCTTGCTCAGTCGTTGTCAGGTCGTTGAATTTAAAAAACTATCAGATTCTGAACTGAAAGAAATTTTTAATCAAACATGTCAAAAAAACAATATCGATATAGAAAAAATAATTGATACGGAAGCACAAAATATTTTAATTTCACATGCAGACGGTGATGCCAGAAAACTGTTAAATATTTTGGATCTTATTTTTAAGCTCTATAACGTTCCCGATGAAGAAAATTTATTTCCATTGTCATTGAATGCTCTTGAAGATTTGATGGGAAAAAAATTAATTTCCTACGATAAAAAATCTGATCAACATTATGATTGTATTTCTGCATTTATAAAATCAATGCGCGGATCAGATCCTGATGCGGCTTTGTATTACTGCGCGCGAATGTTAGTGGGCGGTGAAGATCCCGTTTTTATTGCCAGACGAATGATTATATTTGCCAGCGAAGACATCGGCAATGCCGAACCGCGAGCGCTTCCATTGGCGATCGCGTGTTTACAAGCGGTCGAAGCGATCGGGATGCCCGAATGCCGAATTAATTTAGGTCATGTCATTACATTTTTAGCCAGTTCGCCCAAATCAAATCGTGCCTATTTGGCGATAAACCAAGCGATCAGTTATGTCGAACGAACGGGGTCGCCAGATTTGCCACGCATTTTAAAATCGTCACAAAAAAATCAAGGCTATCTGTACCCACATGATTTTGAAAAAGGCTTTATTGACCAAAACTATTGGCCCGAAAGTATTTCACGTGAAAAATTTTATGAACCCAAAAATATAGGCGCAGAAAAAAATATTTCTGAATATTTAAATTGGTTGCGAAAATAAAGTATTAATTTTTTTCCACATATCTGATACAGACGCGTGAAAAGTCATTTTTTGATCTGTGTGCGGATGATAAAATTCAAGCCGTTTGGCTTTTAAGCACAAACGTTCGATGTGTAATTCGTCTCTGAAAAAGCGATTATGATGTGAATCGCCATGGGTGCGGTCGCCCAGAACAGGATGTGCGACGCGATTCATATGTCGCCTGATTTGGTGCCAGCGTCCGGTTTTTAATTCGATATCTAACAAACTGTATCTGGCTGTTTGAAATTTAGAATTAACGGCAAAAGGCAATTCAATTTTTTCAATCGTCGAATACAACGTTTTACATTCCTGAATATTATTTGAAGAATCAGATTCTAACGGTAAATCAATTTCACCAAAAGATTCTTTAAACCAACCGCGCACAACGGCTGAATAATATTTTTGAATTTTTCCATCACGCATTTGAATATTTAAAATCGAATTTGTTTTATTGTTTTTTCCGAAAATAAGAATTCCTTCGGTTGAAAAATCCAGTCGGTGAATGGGGTTGGCTAAAATTTTATGCTCATCCAAAAGCCAATGAATACAGGTATGTCGTCCCACGGCTTTTCGAGCGATGCGATCTTCGGGCGGATGAACGTACATATGTGAAGGTTTAAATAAAATCAGCAAATCAGTATCTTCGAATAAAATCTGTGGAGGGTCAGTCGGTAACGGTATCATTGAAATTTATTTTATTTTTTTAATCAGGTCAGATAATTTTTGCGACTGCAAATATTTACCAAGGGCACGGTCGGCACCTTCAGAAATTGCTGTCATCATTTGGTGCATTGAACAGCTGGTGGGGCAGTCTTTGTGGACGGGTTTATCGCTATGTGAAATTGTCTCTGATAATTCAAGGGCAACATAGATATCATTCAGTGTTATGTCGTTGGGATCCTTGGCAAGACTTACGCCGCCAGATTTGCCGCGTGTCGTTTGAATCAATCCAGCATGAGTCAGCGAGCAAATTAATCTGCGAATAACAACTGCATTTGTATTTGCGCTGGCTGCCAGTTGTTCTGAATTCATTTGCAGGCTGATGTCAGATGTTTTTTTGTTTTTCAACAAAGCCAATGATGTCATCACGTGAACAGCGTTCGCAAATTGACGATTAACCATGTGAATTGTGTCTTTCTAAAAAATACATGCTTAAATTGTATCAGAAATAATTACAATTGACAAATTCTTATAATGTATCTATCATTGATACAAATAAACCAACATCAACTTAAAATCAAAGGAGATTTTAATGAAAAAAATTGCAGTTATATATCACAGTGGTTACGGTCACACGGCTTTTTTTGCGAACAAAGTGGCAGAAGGTGCAGTGGCTACAAAAAAAGTTGAAGTCGAAGTTTTGACTGTTGAACAGGCTACGGCTCGCATGGACACATTAAGCCAGTTCGATGGAATGATTTGGGGATCTCCGACTTATATGGGTAATGTTTCTGGCCCATTTAAAACTTTTATGGATGCTTCTGGCTCTGTATGGATGAAACAAGGTTGGTCAGGAAAATGGGCGGCTGGATTCACAGTTTCTGGGTCACCAAGCGGTGATAAGCAATCAACATTAATTTCATTAACTGTTTTGGCAGCTCAACATGGAATGTTTTGGATGCCGTTAATGATGACGAATGAAACTTATGCTGGAGTTAAACCGGATGATGCTGTGAACAGACTTGGAAGCTCATTAGGTGCAATGGCCCAAGCCGGTCAAGTTGCTCCTGAAGTTGCTTTTGCTCCGGGAGATTTAAAAACAGCAACCTTATTTGGTGCAAAATTCGCCGAAATTGTTGCTACAAAATCGTAATATTTATTTAAAGACCTAAAGCCATATTCAGCGCAGAGTTTTCGACAGAATCTCTGCCTGAATTTAAGGTATCAATGTCGATCAGCGACCCATCCGAAAGCTGACATAAAGTTTTAAAATTTGTTTTAAGGTTAGCATCATCGGAAATCACAACTTGAACTTCGTT
>CANBND010000228.1 GCA_947370945.1 Pseudobdellovibrionaceae bacterium
TCTTCGAACAGTATGCCACAAGTTGACGACGACGGAACAGCTATTACATTCGATGAATTTGGTAATGCTTTGCCGAATGCTGCAGTTGTTGCTGAATTAAATCAGATCAAAGATTCAGATTTATTACGTGAATTGCAATTATCGGAACAAGATTTGCAAAAAAAATCAGAGGAACCTTATGTGACAAATCCTTCCGATGTTGATTTGTACGAAAAAATAATGAGCCAAAGTTACGGTGAAAAAAAAGATCTGCAAAATTTTATGCAAATCGCAGCAGTGGCTCCAGATATAAATTACGATGACGAAAAAGCATGTGGTTTGCAAAAAAGATTAACTGTCGATGCTAACTTAAAAAAGAGTCCTTTGGTTGCGGAGCTTATTAAAGACAAAGTCGATGATCCATCAATTCCGAAAAAATGTATCATTCATGTGATGAAGCAATTTCAGTTACCGGATTCAACGCGTGGATCTTGTCCGAAGGGCGTGAAAGCTCAACCTGTTCGTGGTGCTCCTAAGCCTTGTATTTCAAAAGCATTAGTCAATGCGACATATAATTCGTTTGTAGATATCACAAGTTGTTTAGGTGTAAATCCAAAAAGTTTATTACCCAAATTATCAAATGAAAGCGGAATGTTGATTAATACTTTAGGAATGGGCCTTGATGCAGGTGTGGGTCAGTTAACGATCAGTGCTATTGAAGAGGTCAATAATCATTACAGCAGTTTCATACAAGAGGTTGAAGCCAATGCGGCCACAAAACCTGCGTGTGCACGAATGTTAAAATATAAATCTTTGTTGGCGCAGACAGGTTCCGGTTCTTACGAGCGTTGTGGTTTGATTGCAGCTCCTGAAAATCCAGTCAAAAATATTTTTTATATGGCGATGTTGAATCGTTTAAACACTGCTACGGCAGTACGTCGTTTTGAAAACAATGACATCCAAGGTAAACTGGCGAAGCTAGGTCTTGCGGATGCAAATATGAATGCGTTGATCGAAGCGATTTCATTGGCCAGTTACAATGCAGGCCCCGCTGTTCCATTTAACTCATTGAATGAATATTTAGATAAAAGAATTAAATTTGGTAAAAAAATATCAGTAGCAGATTTTGATTTTCATAATCCAAAAACAGCAAAAGATATTGATGGAACAGATAAGTTAGTGACGACAATTGCACGTAGCTTTGTAAACTCGCCTTTTATAAAAATTGATGACCCTAATTTGCAAATTAAATTAAAAAAAGTAAAGTTATTACCAGAGAAAATCAGATCTGCGTATTTACTGACGTTTCCTGAATTTTTAATTTATAATCAAAATAACTTTGATGAAAATCAAAAAGTGATTACCAAAGATTATAAAACTTTGGGTGCGCCGGGATATTTAGGATTTTTAGCTGATAAAAACAGAGCCCTGCGTGAAAGTTTTTCTGAAACCTCTGAAGGCGCAGATTATTGCTCAAATCCGAATTTTTTAAAAATTAAATAATTAACCCTGTCTTTGTCGTTTATCCACGGCCAATGCGGCTTCGCGGATGACTTCACTCATTGTCGGGTGTGAGTGAAAACTGCGAGCCACGTCTTCGCTAGAGCCACCGAATTCCATGGCGATAATTAATTCGCCTAATAATTCTGATGCGCTTGCGCCCACGATATGTGCGCCTAAAATTTTATCTGAAACTTTGTCTGCAATAATTTTTACGAAACCCTCTGTTGTGCCTTTGGCTTTGGCGCGACCGTTGGCTGCGAACGGAAATTTTCCGACATTGATTTCAAAACCTTTAGCTTTGCATTCGTCTTCAGTCATGCCCACACTTGCAACTTCGGGGTGAGTATAAATCACAGATGGTACGGTGTTGTAATTCACGTGACCATGTCCTGTAGCGATAAATTCAGCGACAGCGACGCCTTCTTCTTCGGCTTTGTGGGCTAGCATTGGGCCAACAATCACATCGCCAATCGCAAAAATATTTGGAACATTCGTTTGATAATGTGAATTTGTTTGAACACGGCCGCGATCGTCTTTATTGATAGCGACATTTTCAAGGCCCAAATTTTCAGTGAAAGGTTTTCGTCCTGTGGAAACTAAAACAACATCACCTTGGATTGAAGCTTTTACGTTTGTAGTTAATTTTTCATAATCCAGTTCAACACGTCCGCCCACAGAGCGTGATGCGGTGACCTTTGTTGAAAGCATAAATTCAACACCCATTTTTTTCAATGAACGCACCAGAACATTGACGCAATCTTGATCCATCATCGCACAAATTTTATCTGCGAATTCGATGACTGTGACTTTTGATCCCAATCGTGCCCAGACAGAACCCATTTCAAGACCAATCACGCCGCCGCCGACAACAATCATTTCTTTGGGAACATAATCTAAGGCCAACGCGCCCGTCGATGAGACAATTTTTTTCTCATCATATTTTAAAAATGGCAATTCAACAGGAACAGATCCTGTAGCGATCATAATATTTTTTGCATTTAAGATGCTTTTCGATCCGTCAGCAGCGGTCACTTCGACCGTTGTCGCTGTTAAAATTTTCCCGTAACCTTTGACGTTTGTGATTTTATTTTTTTTAAATAAAAATTCGATCCCATTTGTTAATTCGGTCACGATTTTATTTTTACGCGACATCATCACATCCAGATTTAATTTGATGTCGGTCATTTCGATACCGTGATTTGAAAAATCATGTTTGGCTTCATGATATAATTCAGAACTTTGTAAAAGCGCTTTCGACGGAATACATCCAACGTTTAAACATGTGCCACCTAAAGTTTTATCTTTTTCGATGACAGCCGTTTTTAATCCTAATTGTGCTGCGCGAATAGCGCCAACGTATCCACCGGGGCCAGAACCAATAACTATAAGATCGAATTGTTCCATAATTAAACCTCAATCAATAAACGTTCAGGGTCTTCGACGCCTTCTTTGATTTTCACTAAAAATCCGACGGCTTCTTTGCCATCTAAAATTCTGTGATCATAAGAAAGGGCTGCATACATCATTGATCTGATTTCAACTTTACCATTGATCGCCACAGGACGTTCTTCGATTTTGTGTAAACCTAAAATCGCACTTTGTGGTGCGTTTAAAATTGGAGTCGACAACATCGAACCAAAAACACCACCATTTGTAATCGAGAAAGTTCCACCCATTAAATCGTCCGGAGTAATTTTTCCATCACGACCGCGCGTACCTAAATCACGAATAGCTAATTCAATTCCTGCGATACTCATCATGTCTGCGTCTTTGATCACGGGAACCATCAGACCGCGTTCTGTGGATACGGCCATACCGATATTAAAATAATTATGATATTCGATATCAGTGCCTTCGATCCACGCGTTCGCTAATGGAAAAGTTTTTAATGCTTCGATCGCAGCCTTTACAAAAAAGCCGTTGAACCCTAAATTAACGCCGTATTTTTCTTTGAA
>CANBND010000229.1 GCA_947370945.1 Pseudobdellovibrionaceae bacterium
GAAACATAGTGAAACTCAACAAATTATTCCTCACAAAGTCATAGAATTTCAAATTCCTCATGAATTTAAACAACCCTGCCGATCAATGGAATTAAGAAATGGGACCTTTTAACTTTGCATAAAAGAGACATTTTAACTTTGCAGTAACAGGACTTTTGTCTGAGGATTTCTATTGCGAATGTCTCAAAATAGAACGACGAACAGATAGATTTTTTATTTTTTAGAACTGATTTAATTCTTCCGAAAACGAAGATATGAAAAATCAAAAAATAATGTACAGTTTGATGGGCGGGTTCTTTTTATTTTGTGCAGGCGCCATGTTTTATTCGCAGTCTTTTTCGACAGATCAAAATCGCACATTGCAATCATCAAAAAAAATAAAAAAAATGGATGGTCGTGATTTAATTCTGGGGCAAATTTCTGAAAAAAAATCTGAAGTCGAAAACGAACCCTCTGCTTTATTTAATGATCCAGCGATCAAGCAAGCTTGGGGATTAAAAAAAACTGATGCAGCCCGTGCATGGTCGATCAGTCGCGGTAGTAAAAAAGTTGTTGTCGCCGTGATTGATACAGGAATCGATGCTAATCACGAAGATTTAAAAAATAATTTGTGGGTCAATACCGGCGAATCGGGTTTAGATTCAAATGGTCACGACAAAGCCACAAACGGAATTGACGATGATGGTAATGGCTTAGTCGATGATATTCACGGCTGGAATTATGTTTCAAACAACAATAATTTAACAGATAACCACGGTCACGGAACACATATCGCAGGTATCATCGGTGCTGAAGCCGGTAATAAAAAAGGTATCATCGGAATATCACCCGATGTCAGCATCATGGTATTAAAATATTATGATCCCAAAGTACCAAACACAGATAATTTAAAAAATACTGTGGCTGGTATTCAATACGCAGTTCGAATGGGTGCAAATATCATTAATTATTCAGGCGGTGGAACTGATTTTTCGCAAGAAGAACACGACGCGATTGAATCTGCCGAACGCAAAGGAATTTTATTTGTCGCCGCTGCCGGCAACGAACGCTCAAATTCCGATGAACATCATTATTATCCTGCAGATTATAAATTAAAAAATATTATTTCGGTCACTGCGATTGATCCAACAACCGAAGTTTTAGCTTCGTCAAATTACGGCACAGACACTGTTGATATCGCAGCGCCCGGCCAAAATATTTTATCGTGCTTGCCCAATAGCACCTATGGTTTAATGACGGGCACATCGCAAGCGACTGCTTTTGTGACCGGTGCCGCAGTTCTAGTAATGGCTCACAAAGATCTGTATGGACAGCCCGAAGAAATTAAAAAATATATTTTAGCCACTGGCGATTCATCAGCGTCACTGGTGGCCAAAACAAAAACGTCGCGACAATTAAATTTGTATAAAGCCTTAACGATTCTGGGTGGAGAGAAAAAAGATTTTGCAGGTGGAAAATCTGTCGTCATCGGTCAGTTTACAAATGAAACAAAAACAAACCGCGAAGATCCCAATTTGAAAAATAATCCTAATAAAAATTTAAAAGAAGTGGCAAATTTCGGAAAAGATTTTATGAAGGTGCTGGGTCACGATCGCCGAAAAAAGCCCGTTGTTGATAAATTAGGCGCTGCTCCTGAAAAAGAACAGAATTAAAAATATTCAGATTAAATTTTTGATTTGTTCAAAGAAATAAACCACAATCCATAGGATAAAACTGTGGCTGCAACGATCAAACCTGTTAAATTTGGAAACGTTGGATTAATTTTATTATAAATCAACAACGTTGTACCCAATAAGCTCACGCCCATGAAAATGTCTTTAGCTGTCAAGTTTTGCAGTCGCTGCCCGATTGAGACCTGATCAACATCTTTGATGACTGCATTTTTTTCAGCTTCAAAACGTGTTTGAATCATTGCGGTCAAACGCAATTCGATTTGTTTTAAATATTTTTCAATCAACGGATCCGCACCCATCATTTTTTTTAAATCCACGTATTTTTGCGAAGCAAAATTCAGCGCCATATGACTTTGTGCTAAGTTTAAAAAAACTTGGTGATGCTGGTCGTTTGCAAAATCCGAAACAACGATGTTCCATGCTTTATCGATTTCATACATTCTGGGGTTTTCAAGTTTTTGAATTTCTTTAAATTTAGATTCTAAAATTCCGCAATTTGAACATTCATCTTGTTTTTGAGGTTTTAAGAAATCACACTTGGGGCATTTTGAAAATTCAACGTGATTTGTTTTTTCTGTACGGTAAATGCCATTTTCAGTTTTAGTTTGATATAAAAAAAATGAATCCTGACACGAAAAACATTCAAACTCTGAAGCTTCAATGGGGTTCAAGGCAAACGAAGTTTTGTCCGAGCAATAAAGCTTTTGACAACACGGGCAACGAAACCGAATCTCGGATAATTTTGTTGCTGTGTTTTCCAATGTGTATTCTGATGTTAATTCATTATTCATATGTTACCAATAATAGGATGACCATAAAGATGGAACTTTTCAACAAAAAAGTGTTCGCTAAAAATCACTTTTTATTAGCGGCGCAACTGAGTGGAATTTTGGTGGGAACTTCTTACATCCCCTACCCCGCTTGGGCGATCTTTTTTTGCTATATTCCTTTGTGGTTTGCAGTTTTAAAGGCCGAAGAACAGAACTATTCTTATAAATTTATCTTTTTATTGGGCTGGATTACACAATTCACGCTGTCGCTGATCGGTTTTCATTGGATTTATTACACCGCCACTGAATTTGGACAACTGCATCCGGTCATTGCCGGCTGTGCTTTGTTTTTATTTGCAGCCCTGATGCATGTGTATATTCCGCTTTCATTGATCGCGGCGACTTGGATGAAACGTCGATTTCAAATCTCGGCAAGCGCATTTATATTTTTATTATCCGTCTGTTTGATTTTATCTGAACGCCTGTGGCCCAGTATTTTTGAATGGAACTTGGGTTATACTTTGCTGTGGATGAAATGGCCATGGTTTCAGTGGGCTGACGTCATTGGATTTTGGGGTTTATCTTCGGTTTTATTATTTATTCAAGCTTTGATTTTATATTTTACAATGAATTATAAAAAGAAAACAACCCTGTCTGGTTTATCTATACTGGTCGGCGCGTTGATTTTTTTTCACTACACAGGATTAATGAAAGAAAAAATGTGGGACCGAGGACATGACCAATTTCGAATTACTGTCGCACAAGGAAATATTTTAAACGAAGAAAAAATCGCTGCCGAAAAAGGTGCTGATTTTCAGCCCTATGTTTTAAAAACGTATACGGATCTGGTCAATACACATTTTTTAACATTGCAAAAAAAACCAGATGCGATTTTGTGGCCCGAAACAGCTTTACCATTTCCTTTGGATGTAAATTTCA
>CANBND010000230.1 GCA_947370945.1 Pseudobdellovibrionaceae bacterium
AAATCCACTAAACAATGACAAATTATCTTGATTCCATTTTAAATCTAACAAGTTCGCTGGACCACTGTGTGACTGATCGGAAATGATCTCTCCTTGACCAGTTGCTGTTTCATAATTTAACTGCAAATTGTCTTTTGCATAATTAATTCCCGCACTATAAGCTTGAATATAAGTTGATTTTGCAAAACCAGACATTGCCGGATTCGTAACGCTACCCACACGATCCACTCCAGTTTGACTTGTTACATAGATTCCTAAATTTTCATTTATTTTTTTTTCTAATTTTGCACCATAAACATCTTTTAAAAACTGATTTCGCAAAACCTTGCCATTTAATGCTTCCCAAGATTCACTGACAGTTCCATAAAAACCCGTTCCAACCAAAGAGCTCTCAGCTTGACCTGATAAAAACAAACCTTTTGCTCCTAGTGATGTACTTAGCGATGAAAACGATGGATTTATATCTCCCAAGATAACATTAAAATTTTCATATTTTCTACCCAATTGCAGTTGATTAATTTGAACCGTATTTTTAGTTGCAGAAGTCATGTCGTCTGTTTCAACAAGATTAAGCGCAAAATAACTATCACTGCCTTTCGAAAGTTGATGCACATTTGTATTTACAGCAGTTTTATGAAATTGTCCGTTTTGCATTGATGTATTCACTGAACCATTTTTAGTAGTCACTGAATTTTGATATCGATCGTAATTAACATTCACAGTCCATGTTAATGTCGTACTGCCATCTTCATTTACTGTGACAACAGGCACATTAGACGCTGGATTATTGTCACTCCATTGCTGAACCGCCTGATCGTTTGAAACAGGCTCGGTTTTAGTTTCTGAATACCCACATTCAGAAACTAAAACTACTGACAAAAAGATAATTAAAAACCTTTGCACTATTTTTTAGGTCTTAGAGTTGGCTGAACTCTACCGGGATTCATATTTGGGTTTGGATTAGTGCTTCCTGGTAAATTACTTGAACCATTCATGATGTTTTTTTGTTGTTGTGCTGGACTTACAACAGGAACGGCATTACCAATATTTGCTGCTAGAAATTCGATATGAATCATACAATCACTTATTATGGGCTGAGTTTCGTAATCTTGCATACTGATTAAATGGGCTCCGCAACCATCAACCTTATTCACTTTGCCACCGATTATAGGCATAGCTTTAAATTTAAGGACGGAACCTTTTTCAATAGTTTGTGTTGAGTTCGGAGAAATTGAACCCGGCCCACTCGACATCAAATTCACATTTACAAATGTTGGCTGATAACTTCTATCACAACATATAGAAAATACATAATTTTCAGTCACAGAACCATTTAACGTAGAACATTGTGCTTTTGATGCGCGCTGATCTGCACCCAAACTTGTAAAACATTTTTGATAACTGTTTAAATCATTACACATCAAATGAAATAAATCTGGCTGTTTATTTTTGTTACCCTTAAAATCAAATGGCATACAGCCCGACGATACCGACACAGATTTTGCATTCGATAAATCGCCAGCATTTCTCTTACTGGGATCAACAGAGTCCGTATTTTGAGAACCACCAAATACAACGTCATCCGTATTTTGATTTTTGTTATCAGGGTTTGCAGTTTGCGCGCCTAACTCTTTACAAAAACCTTCAGCGATGTTTGGCATAACCGACATCTCTGGCATTTTGCCAAACTTTTGATTGCCGCGTTGAGCGGCTAACTTAATTGGTCTAATTTGTAAATCAGAAACAGACTTATTTACAAACGAAGAAATGCTGCCAATCGATGCCGACAGTTCATTCTTAGAAAGTCCCATCATATGATCTGATACACATGACGAATAATTAACCTTAAGACTAAAGATCATATCATCTTTTGGAATTTCACCATTTTTTTGACCCTTGCTATTACTCTTCATTTTACCTTTATAATTGGTATGATAATAATTCCACCAACCGTCTAAGAATGGCTGTTGCAAGTTATCCATTCTTTGCCACTCATTAACAACTTTTTCAGAAGCTGTCACACATGCATTTAAAGAATCTTTATATTTATTAACTACATCTTCGACAGCTTGCTTATTTGAGTAATCTGGATTTTCTTTACTTAATTTTTCTAATTTCTCATTACAACTTACCAGTGGTTCAGAATCGTAACAAAGTGACCAATATTTTTCATTATCATTTAAATAATTTTTCAAACTTTGACACTTTGTTCTTAGCGCTGTTATTTTATTATATGCATTTACAACGACAGATTGCTTGATGTTATAATTTTTATCATTCGCTTTGTTTTGCCAGTAACTGGTTTCTTTAGTCTTAAGATCATCAAATTGTTTTTGCAAAACATCTTTATATTTCTCAACAGCTTTGTTTGCCGTATCCAGCGGGGCTGCTTGGTAATTACTTTCGACAATATTAGAAAAACCCTCGTTAGCCATAGTCGCGCAACATGAGCCAGATGCTTTGGGCAAATCGACGCATTCAAATTGTTGCGAATCTGTACAAATTGTTCCGGATTCAATTTTTCCGATTTTAGATTTTGAAAATAGACTAAAAGTATCAACATGATTCCAAGAGCTATATGGTTTTTTAGGATTTAGCACATCTTGATCAGGGAATTTTTTTACTAATTCATTTTTAAAATCTTCAATTTTATTTGTCCAAATATTTTGTTCACCCTTTAAGACACCATCAAATGCCAAAGAAAACTGAGTTAAATATGTGGCCTGTTTAAATAATAAATCTGTATGAGTAAAAAATGTATTTTGACTCGCATTACATTTATCTGATGCATTGTCGTCATAGAAACCTTTATAATAACTTAAGCAATCTTGGAATATTTGATTAACAGATTTTTTACTTGTTAATCCTGTATTTGAATAAGTCACGTTACCGGTTGCAGTCACCCAATAAGGTAAATAAGGGTCCAACGCTGTGTCATTATTAATCGTTGTTTTAAGTTTTTGAGTCACATAACTTCTAACAAACGGAGCCCAATTATTTGCATAATAACCCGCAGAATCCATATGTGGTGTTGGTCCAAAAACTTTTGACCCTAGCTCGTCCAACCAACTTACCGCCTCCTCAGCAGCTTCTCCAACAGCGGCAGCTATCGCAGCCAATTCTTTCAACGCTCCACAGACATCAAAGCCTGTAAAAATTTGCGCTGCTGCACAAGCAATTGGCTCGCCGCCATCGACCATCAACTGAACATAATCACTGTTTTTTAAATCTAAATAAATTTTAATTCCAAGTTCAATATTTTCTTTACCCGCACTAGATTCAAGCATTGGACCCAGCTTTGGATCAGCCGTAGCCGCCTCAGCACAATCCATTAATTTTGAATCG
>CANBND010000231.1 GCA_947370945.1 Pseudobdellovibrionaceae bacterium
ACGTGCAAACTTTTACTTGTTTTGACTTCTTCGTAAGCCATCCACAAGATTTCAAGCGCCTGATCGTATTTTTTCATGTCCATTAAAATTTGTGAGTTTGTATTTAAAACGGTGACGCGCAAATCTGAATTATCAATAAACTGTAAAAATATATTTAAATTATAAATTTCTTTCAAAGCTTCTTCGAATTTTTGTTGGCGACGATAACAAATTGAAATTCCTAAAATAGCATAGCAAATATCTTCTTTAACATCGGCCTTTAGGGCGTGCTCAAGTGCAATTTTAAAATATTCAAGCGCAGTTTCAGTTTGGCCTTTGTAAACAGCGGCGATTCCAAAAACATAATAGACGCGTGAATTTAATTTGATATTTTCACGAATAACTGTGTCGTGAAGTTTTTCTTTAAGCGCTGACAACTGGTCGAAATCTTCGCGTTCAGCGTAAATACGTAGAATGTTTTGAGCACATTTTAAATACGGTTCATGGTTTTTATCGGTCAGAAATAAATTCGCAGCTTCTATCAAGTTGGGTAATGCTAGGTCGTAATCGCCACGATCGCAGTAAAGCTTACTTATTTCATATAAACGGTTTGCGTTCATATTTTTCTGCATCGTTCGTGTCCTCTTTATTGAAAATCAAATCTGGTGAGGTCAGATTTGTATTAAATCTGTCACCAGCGGTCAATAAAGATATTTTGATTTGCAATAAAAAAGGGCTTTTGATGAACAAAAGCCCTTTAATCATTTCAGTTTGAAATTTGTCTAATGGGTTGCGTGAACGGATTGGCCTGTATAATGGGCTTTGACTCCAAATTCACGCTCAGATTGAGCTTTGAATAATTCTTTAGGATTTTTAATATCCAAAGCATTAATTAAAACCTGATCAACATGGTCCACCAAAATAACTTTTAATTCTTTCAAGACTTCTTTTGGAATGTCTTTCAAATCTTTTTCGTTTTCTTTCGGACAGATAATCGTTTTAATTCCACCACGATGTGCGGCCAGAATTTTTTCTTTTAATCCACCGATCGGTAAAACTTTTCCGCGTAATGAAATCTCGCCTGTCATAGCAACAGTTCTTTTTACTGCGATTTTTGTTAACGCCGAAACAATTGAAGTTGTTAAAGCGATACCTGCTGATGGACCATCTTTTGGAGTCGCACCGTCTGGAAAGTGAATATGCACGTCGATATTTGCGTAATATTCTTTATCGAAACCAAACAATGGCCCACGTGATCTGACATACGACATCGCCGCCGAGCAAGATTCTTTCATCACATCACCCAATTGGCCAGTGACAGTGAATTTGCCTTTACCTGGAACTGCACTGACTTCGACAGCTAATAAATCTCCGCCAACCTCTGTCCATGCCATACCGTTTGTCAGGCCAATTTCATTTTGTTTTTCAATTTCGCCGTGACGGTTTTTATGTGGACCGATCAGCTCAACAATTTTTTCTGGTGTAATCACATAACCAGCATCTTTTTTTGCAGATTTTTTAACTGGCGGTTTTGATTTCGCAGTTTTGCCTTTTGTCGTCGTTGTCGCTGGTGCAACACCAGTTTTAAATTCCTCAACAGAATTCGACATCACGATATCTTTGGCTACTTTACGGAAAACATTTGCAAATTCACGTTCTAAATTACGCACACCTGATTCGCGGGTATAATATCTGATGACATCACGAACGGCTTTGTCTTGCATGGTGATATTAAAACCCTTCATGCCGTGATTTTCCATTTGCTTTGGAATTAAATAATTTTTTGCAATATGAAATTTTTCTTGTTCGATGTAACCCTCAAGATAAATAATTTCCATACGATCCAACAACGGGCGTGGAACGTTACTTAAATTATTTGCGGTCGCAACAAACATCACATTTGATAAATCGTATTCAACCTCAAGATAATGATCAGAAAATGTTGAATTTTGTTCTGGATCAAGAACCTCTAACATCGCAGACGCTGGATCGCCTCTGAAATCATTCGCCATTTTATCGATTTCATCCAACAACAATACAGGATTGCCTTTATCAACTTTACGAAGTGCTTGTAAGATTTTACCTGGCATTGCACCAACATATGTTTTACGGTGACCGCGAATTTCTGCCTCGTCACGAACTCCACCCAATGAAATACGAGCAAACGGACGATTTAAGGATTCAGCAATTGATCTGGCCAGCGAAGTTTTACCAACCCCCGGAGGACCCGCCAGACAAATAATAGGACCACGCATATTTTTTGATAATGATAAAACGGCAAGGTATTCTAAAATACGGTCTTTAACTTTTTCTAATCCCCAGTGATCATGATCTAAAATTTTCTTGGCATTTTTAACATCGTGACGATCTTCAGAATATTCCTGCCATGGTAATGATAAAATCCAATCGATATAATTTCTAACAACCGTGGCCTCCGCAGACATCGGCGACATCATTTTTAATTTTTTAATTTCTTTATTTACTTTGTCTTTGGCTGTTTGTGGCATTTTTTTATCGCGACATTTAACCACAAGGTCTTCAATTTCAGCTTGGTAATCATCTTTATCGCCAAGTTCTTTTTGAATGGCTTGCATTTGCTCATTCAAATAATATTCTTTTTGTGACTTTTCCATTTGCTTTTTAACACGTGTGCGAATTTTCTTTTCAACTTCAAGAATTTCAATTTCGCCCGTCATTAAATTCAATAAATGTTCAAGTCGCTTTGTTGGATCTAAAATTTCAAGCACAGCTTGCTTGTCTTCAAGTTTTAAATTCAATTGCGCAACAATAATATCCGCAAGCTCGCCTGCTGATTCAATGCTTGATACGCGCATTAAAATTTCAGGTGGAATACGTTTATTTAATTTCACGTATGTTTCAAATGTTGATTTTACAGAGCGCACAAGGGCTGAAGCTTCTGTTTGATTATCAACGTCTTCGTCGATCATTTCGCAATTCACAACAAAGTGACCCTCGTTCGGAACAAAGCCTTTGATGCGAACACGACGCTTACCTTCAACCAAAACTTTGACAGTGCCATCGGGCAATCTTAATAATTGAATAATTGTTCCGACAGTACCTATTGCATAAATATCTTTTTCTTCGGGATTATTTGTTTTTGCATCTTTTTGCGCTGCTAAAACAATATCGGTTTGCTTGCTCATCGCGTCTTCTAAAGCATTAATACTTTTTTCACGACCGACAAAGAGTGGCATCATCATATGCGGAAATATGATAAGGTCACGCAGAGGAAGTAAGGGTAGTTGTTGAGTTTGGTTGTTCGCCATTTGAGAACTCCTTCCTTGAGATGTTG
>CANBND010000232.1 GCA_947370945.1 Pseudobdellovibrionaceae bacterium
ATGCCATTGTGATCGAAGCTGGCGGTTTGTTTGAATCAAATCAAACGCAAATATTTTTCACTGAAAAATTAAAAGCACCAACACTGATTGGTGGATTCCAAGAAAATAAATTTCATTTAACAGAAAACAAATCGCTGACGACCAGCTTGCAAAAGTTGTCAGAGCATCAATATGCAAATTTATTTCAGCCCTCAATTAAATATTTATCAGACCGTCAAGTTTTGGTTTTTAAAAAATGCAGTGGTCAAATGTTAATGCAAAAATTGATCGAAAATAAATCAATCAATCCAAATTTAATTTTCGCCCCCAGCGGCCTGCCGACATGGGTGTTGGATTCGTTTAAAAACTGGTGGCCCGAATCTGCCAACAGTGAACTCATTTTAAATATGGTCGTGATTTCAAATCAGGCGTTTATTTTAAATTCAAATCTCGAATCTGAAATTTTACTGACCTATAAAAACATTCAATCACAAACATCATGGGCTGTTGAATAATTTGTCTGAAACACAAGACCGTTTCATTATATTAAAAAAAACCAAATACGCCGAAGCCGATTTAATTATTCACGCACTATCGTCTGCAGGATCTAAAAAATCATTTATTGCACGTTCTGCTCTGAAAAGTAAAAAACGATTCGGTGGCGGCATTTTAGAACCCACACATTTCGTCAACATGACCTATAAGGAATCCAAAATCGAAGGTGGCCTGCATACTTTAAATGAGGCGACCCTGATTGATGATTTTAAATTAATTCGTACAGATTACGATCGACTTGAAATAGCCTTCTTTTTTTTAAACTGCGCCTATCATGTTTCATTGGAAGGTGATGACAGTTCACATTTTTTATTTAATCTGCTGGGTCACGCTTTGCGCGGGTTGGGTGCGACCAAAAATATTTTACGATTTAAAATGCATTTCTGTCTGAAATTTATGTATCAGCAGGGTGTGATTTCAATGGACGAATGGATGGCTCCATTTTTAAAAATTAATATCGCAGATTCAGATCAGATTGACGAAATTCCGGAAATAAATAAAAATATTTCAGACTATTTGGATTCGATTGAATCGCAAGTGCTGCAGTATTTAAAGACGGCTGATAACGCTGGAAGCGTCTATTAAAAGCAATTGCCAGAAGCGGTTGTTAAATCTTCCGTTTCGACAGCGGATGAACGGCTTCGACCATTCGCCCAAGGGCATCAATATTTAAATGCGTATATTTTTCAGTTGCAGTCAGTGATTCGTGACCTAACAGTGTTTGCAGTGTTCGCAGGTTCGCGCCACTGGCCAATAGATGTGTTGCGAAACTGTGACGTAATGAATGCGGGTGAATTTTATTCATCAGGCCGGCTTTGGCTCCAGAATCGCGGATCATTTGATAGCCTGTTCGTGGATTTAATTTTTTCTCTCCGAACAAAAATTCTGTTTTGGTTTTAAAATATTTTTCGTTTTCAGTTTTTAAATTTTTTAAATTTTGAATACAAAATTCGGGAACAATTAAAATTCGTTCTTTGCTGCCTTTTCCCAAGATCAAAAGCTTCCGGTATGTGAAATCAATATCTTTCCATTTTAAACCACAGGCTTCGCTGATGCGCAGGCCGCCGCCGTACAGTAAAACGAACAATGTTTTTTCCAGAATTTCTTTGTGCGAAAGTGCGCGCTCAGAATACGTTTTAATAACACTTGTGACTTCATCGACGGATAAAAAATCTGGAATTTTTTTAGGTACTTTTGGACAAATTAATTGATCCGCAAAATTTCTTTCGATTAAATTTTCTTGGTACAGCCAATTGAAAAAGCTTTTTAATGTGGCAATTTTTCGATTGCGGCTGGCTAGCGACAGTTTGCTCCATTGGTTTAAAGCAGGGCGAGTTATCAACCAGAGTTCATCGGCTGACATTTGATTTGAATTAAATGATTTTTTGTTTTTATCGAAATAGGTTTGTGATAAATCCAAGGTATAGGCTTTAATTGTCAATGGTGAACATGACTGAATATTTTCCATATATTTTAGATACTTAGGTATTAATTCGGACAAAATAAGCAGCATATACTGACTATTATATGTCTTTAAATCAATTCAAAGTAGGCCAGAATTTAAAGCAATTTTGAAAAAAAATATAATACCATGCAAATTTTTCTTGCATTTTATACACGACTTAGGTTATGTTGCACCGCATGAGCGCGGTGTATCAAAATGAGACCGCAGATATTAAGAGCAAATTTTTAAATTAAAATGCCTAAAAACGGGCAATAACTCGAAGGTGGTACGTATGTCAGATTCAAATACAGGTTTTGTTTTACCAAGCTCGCAAACTCAAAGTCCATGGGCGCAAGCTCCGATTCAAGCTCCGGTGACCAAAGCCTCTGAAGCAAAAATGATGATTTACAAATCTGATGTGATGACTCAGTTAATGAAAATGGTCGAGCGAGTAGCTCCGTCACAAGCGAACGTTTTAGTTTTGGGTGAATCAGGTACGGGTAAAGAATTAATTGCACATGCAATTCATGATAAATCAAATCGCAAAAATAAACCGTTTGTTGCAATCAACTGCGGTGCGCTTCGTGAAACATTATTAGAATCAGAATTATTCGGTCATGAAAAAGGTTCGTTCACAGGTGCGTACACTAAAAAAATTGGTTTAGCCGAAGCCGCCAACGGTGGAACTTTATTCTTGGATGAAATCGGAGAACTTCCGATGTCGATTCAAGCGAAGCTGTTACGTTTTTTACAAGAGGGCGAAATTTTTCGCGTCGGCGGTAAAGAATCAATCCGTGTTGATATTCGAATCATCTGTGCAACCAATCGTGAATTAGACCAAGAAGTGACTCGTGGAAATTTTCGTGAGGATTTATTTTATAGAATTAACACAATCGTGATTAGTGCTCCGCCTTTGCGTCGTCGTAAAGAAGACATTCCTTCGTTGGTTCAGCATTTCTTGACTCAAGGAAATTCATATATGAATCGTGTTAAATCGATTGATGATGAGGCCTTAAAAGTGATGATGGGTTATGATTGGCCAGGAAATATTCGTGAATTACAAAATGCGTGCGAGCGTTTACAAGTTTTATCTGAAGGTCATACGATCATGACAAACGATTTGCCAGAATCGATTCGTGTTCCGCAAAACAAAGACGAATCAACGGCATTTGATCCAGCTGTTAAATTATATGAACTTGAAAAACGTTATATCATTAAAGCGTTGGCGCATTACGGTGGTAACAAAACACAAGCTGCACAAGGCTTGGGTATTACAATTAAAACTTTATATAA
>CANBND010000233.1 GCA_947370945.1 Pseudobdellovibrionaceae bacterium
TGAAGTTCAAACATTGACTGAAATTTCTGAGCCCGCACAAATTAAAAAAGGTCTGACGACAGAAACTTTTTATATTGTCATTGATCGAATGTCTTTTTCTGCTGATGAAAAAGGTCGCCTGACGGATTCAATCACTCAAGCTTATGAAGCCAGTACAAAATATTTGACCGGAACACTTATACGTCGTGCATTGGTTGTTACGACCGAAGGCGAAACTTTAAAGCTGAGCGAAGAACCTGCCTGTTCAATTTGTGGATATGCACCACCGCAAATCACATCAAAATTATTTTCATTTAATTCACCGATCGGCGCATGCCCCACATGCAAAGGCTTCGGCAACGTTCTGGAATTGGATGAAGCGAAAATTATTCCGAATCCAGTTCTGAGTATTTCAGAAGGTGCTCTGCACCCGTTTTCGATGCCCAGTGCTGAAAATGATAAAAAAGTTTTATTCGCATTTTGTAAAAAACAAAAAATTGATCTGAAAAAATCATGGCAAGATTTACCAAAAGTACAGCGTGATTTAATTTGGACTGGCGACAAAGGTTTTTTTGGAGTTAAAGGCCTGTTTGAGTATCTGGAACAAATGAAATACAAAATGCATGTCAGGGTTTTTATTTCCAGATTCAGATCAGGCAGACAGTGCCCTGATTGCCATGGCAGCCGGTTACGATCTGATGTTCAGCATATTTTAATTCAGAAAAAACCAATCACAGATTTAACGGCGTTAACGATCGAAGATTTAAGTTCATTTTTTGAAAAAATAAATTTATCAAAACACCAAATCGAAGCCAGTGGCGAAGTTCTAAAACAAATTCGTTCCAGATTAAATTTTTTAGTTCGTGTCGGAGTGAATTATTTAACGTTGGACCGCGAAACAAGAACATTATCTGGTGGCGAATACCAACGTTTAGTTTTAGCTAATCAATTAGGAATGGGTTTGTCACAAGCGTTATATGTTCTGGACGAACCCACAGTGGGTTTGCACCCGCGCGACAATGAAAGATTAATTACAATTTTAAATGATCTGAAAAATTTAGGAAATACTTTGGTCATTGTCGAACACGATCATGATGTGATTAAGAGCGCCGAACACATTATTGAAATGGGACCAGGATCTGGATATCTGGGTGGAAAAATCGTTTACAAAGGTAATATCCAAGATTTTTATTCAAGTAAAGAATCAAATACGGCCAGTTATTTAAAGCCTCTGAAAGAATCTTTGCGCGATGTGCGCCCAGTGAAATTAGAAAATTATAAATACAAATTAGAATTAACCGGATGTTCGGGGCATAATTTAAAAAATATTGATGTGGATATTCCATTAAATCGTTTGGTTGCAATTACTGGCGTCAGTGGTTCAGGGAAATCGACATTGGTGACAAAAACTTTGTATCCTGCGCTGGCTCGTTTATTAGAAATTGAATTTTTGCCTGCACAAAAATTTTTAAAACTTGAAGGTGCCGATTCTGTTAAAAGTGTTTTATTAGTAGACCAATCAGCGATCGGTAAATCAGCACGCAGTTCTCCGATCACATATTTAAAAGCATTCGATCATATCCGAACATTGATGTCACAAGTACCAGACGCGGTTCAACGCGGATACACTGCTGGAACATTCAGTCTGAATGTTGATGGTGGCAGATGCCCCGCTTGCCGCGGAACAGGTTATGAAGAAATCGATATGCAATTTATGGATAACGTTATTATCCCGTGTGATGTGTGTGACGGAAAAAAATATCGAAATGAAATTTTAGAAATTACGTTCAATCAAAAAAATGTTCATGAAATTTTAAATATGACGGTTCTTGAAGCGATGAATTTTTTTGTGGCTCATCCGAATATCCGAAAACCACTGTCTGTTTTAAAAGAAGTGGGCCTTGATTATTTAACTTTGGGTCAACCCGCCAATTCATTAAGTGGTGGTGAATCGCAGCGTTTAAAAATTGCCAAAGAACTTTCGCAGGTTTCACAAAAAAATACTTTGTATATTTTAGACGAACCAACAACTGGATTACATTTTAAAGAAATTGATTTGTTGATGAAAGTTTTGCACAAACTGATTGAAGCTGGTGGCTCTGTGATTGTTGTTGAACACAATTTAGATGTGATTAAAAACGCAGACTACGTCATTGATATGGGGCCCGAGGCTGGAACCAAGGGTGGCACTGTCGTTGTTTGCGGAGCACCCGAAGTTATTATGGCTCATAAAAAAAGTTTAACGGGTCAATATTTAAAAAAACATATGGGGATTAAATAATGTCACCAGAATTAAAAAGTGTCATTTCAGATTTATGGGTTCATAAAAAAAAGCTAGTCATCGTTGCTGTCGCTGGAATTATTATGGCTCTCTGCAAAGGTTATTTGCCGCTGTTTATTCAACAAATGGTTTCCTATTCAAATTCAACAGAGAAACTTTTTTCGATTGCTTGGATCGGATTGGCCATCGCGTTTGTCATGACAAGCAGCAGATATTTACATATTTTTACAATGAACGTGATTTCAGAAAATGTTTCGCAAACGTTACGTGAAAAATTGCAGCGGAAATTTATTCATCTGGATTTAAAATTTCATAATAAATACGCATCAGGCAGTGGAGGCCTATTAAGCCGAGCATTTTTTGATGTTCGTACAATTCAAGATGGCCTTAGGCTTTTTGCAGATTTTTTTAGTGCTCCGCTGACTTTTATATTTTTAATTATCGCATTGTTTAAATTAGAGTGGCGATTAACACTTTATATTTTAATCGCAGCACCCGTGTTGGCCATATTATTAAAACAAGTCTCAAAAGGTATCCGCAAATATTCATTAATGGGTTCTGAACAACTTGAGAAAATCACATCTACGATCAAAGAATCTTTGGATGGGGTTCGAACAATTCAATCATTTTCTTTACAAACTATTTTACAAAAAAAATTACATGACCAGGGTCAGAACTACGTTGGAATGCGCAAAAAAATTCATGCCCGCATTGAATTTATGGGACCATTCACTGAATTTTTGGCCACCATTATTGTTTTAGGAATCGTTTTTTATTTTTCAACAAAAATTTCGAAGGGCACCTCAGACACCGGTCAGTTGATGGGATTTATCACGGCCATGTTACAAATCAATGAACCCATTAAAAAATTTCAAGAAGCTTATGTGCGCATTCAAGAAACCCGAATATCAGCCCATAGAATTTATTCAATGCTTGAAGAAAAAAGTGAACTCGAAAATCAAACAGAGCCTACTGCAATACCCACCA
>CANBND010000234.1 GCA_947370945.1 Pseudobdellovibrionaceae bacterium
TTGCGTGGACGACCTTTGTCTGCACCGAATTCACATCACTGTGTCCGAAAACAGGCCAACCTGATTTTGCAAAAGTATTTATAAATTACATTGCCGGTGAAAAAATGGTCGAAAGTAAATCTTTGAAAATGTATTTGTTCAGCTTCAGAAATCATGGCGATTTTCACGAAGACTGTATTCAAACAATCTGTAATGACATCGTCAAATTGATCAAGCCTAAATATATCGAAGTCATTGGTGAATTTACTCCGCGTGGTGGCATTGCGATATTTCCGTTTGCATCGGCTTCGAGCTCTGAAAATAAATTTAAAAATTTACTTGATACGCGTTTAATGAATTATGCTCCGGGGAAATATTCTTGCGATTTAGGCAAAGTCTACTAAGTGTCAGAACAAGAATTAAAGCCCATTGCAACGCGCGAAGAAATTAAAATACTGGTCGACTCTTTTTATGATAAAGTTAAACTTGATTCTTTAATCGGTCCAATTTTTAACGATACGGCAAAAGTCAATTGGGATGAACATTTGCCAAGACTCTATAATTTCTGGGAAGATCTATTACTGGGGACCAATAATTACAACGGAAGACCTTTCCCTCCGCACATTTCACTGAATTTAAAAATGGAACACTTTGAAAGATGGCTGCAATTATTTTTTATAACTGTTGATGAAAATTTTATTGGCCTTAAAGCTGAAGAGGCTAAATCGCGCGCACTACGTATCGCTAAGAATTTCTCTGTCAATTTAGGCTTATCGAAATTCTAATTTATTTATGTCAGTTTACTAATTGTAGCTTCAATTAAAACGCGCCCGCGCTCTGTTTTTCGAAATTCAGATTTGTACACCAAACAAATTCGATCATGAAAAACAGGACTGTCTTTGATTTTTTCGTACTTGTGAATATCGAAAGCTTTTAAAACTCGCTCGGGTAAAATACCGCAACCCACGCCGTGACTGACCAGATTTGCAATGACCTCAAGACTTGATGATTCAATAATTCGATTAAATTTAAATCCGCGCTTGTTCAGTTTTGAAATAATGTCTTGGGTTTGTAACAAATTTGGTTCAGTAATTAAGACATCGGGATTTAAACATTTTTTTGATCGCCAAAGACTGACTTCATCTTTGAAAATTTCTTTAATTATCAGATCCGGATGCCCTAGCGGATTCACTGCAAAAGCTACATCCAACTGTGAGCTGACAACCTGTTCAGTCATGTGTCGTGATAAACCGTGCGTTAGTTGGAATTCAACGTTCGGGTACTCTTTTAAAAATTCACCTAAAAACTGTGGCAATGTAAATTGTGCCACCGCCGAATGACAGCCCAACTTAATAATACCGACAGCTTCCTGACTATTTGCATGAACAACCTTTAATAACTGGTCCCACGATTGAATTAAATTCTGCGAAGACTGCAGTAATAATTCACCGGCTTTGGTTAATTTCATGCCTTTTTTAGATCTAACAAATAGTAAGGTCTTCAGTTCAACTTCTAAACGCTTAATACAATGTGAAAGCGCTGGCTGAGTAATGCCTAGTCGCTCAGAGGCTCTGGTTAGGTGTTCCGTCTGTGTTAGTTCTATAAAGTATTTCAAATCGGTCTGGTTAATCATTCATTTAAATTATCATAAATAGCTTAATTATTCATTATATTTATGTATCCGAAAAGACTATTTACTTTCCATGGCAATTAAGCCTGCAAATCGGAGAATTTATGAAAAAAAGTACACTAGCAATTCTATTGCTGACTATAAGTCAGATCACGAATGCGAATTTAACCAAAAATATTGATCTGGTCAGTTTCGCTAATTACAGTATGCCGGCAATTTCAGTGAAATCGAATGGCAACCATAAAATAGTAGTCCTTATTAAGGCTGCAATTCTTGAATATCCGACACACAGACCCATGTTAGATCAGCATTTAAATAAAAAGCTTCAGGACAAATTTTCTATGAAACAAGTTAACGCATTAATTTTAACCTTCGATGAACATTCTTGCCGTCAAAACAAAACAAATAAAAATATTTTCTCGTGTGGATCAATCTACAACGGATTAAATTCAAATGTTTTAATCCAAGGTGCCGTAATCAATTATCAGAATGAAATTTTAAATGTCAGCTCAAATTCAATCCTTGAAAAAGGTATTCAAATTGAAACAGTATTTCAGCAAACAGTAACTGTTGATAATTTTTCAGTATCTAGCCACACAGCCACTTTAGAAATTGAAAGTCTTGATCTTGTAATTACAAAAGAAAATTTAAACTAGGAGCACGACATATGAATCGCAGAAATTTAATTAAAAATACTTTGTTTTCAACAGCCGCATTAGCCAGTGTTTCTTCAATTGCTTTCGCACAACAATGTTTAATTTTAAAAACCCCAAAGCAACCTGAAGGTCCTTTTTATCCCGTCATTGATCAAGTCGACAAAGATGCAGACTTGATTCATGTCACAGGAAAAAAAGATACTGCCAAAGGCGAAATTGTTATTATCAAAGGCGTGTTGACGGATCAAAACTGCAACCCCGTGGGCGGCGCACTGGTTGAAATTTGGCAAGCCTGTGCCTCTGGCAAATACAACCATCCATCTGATCCCAACACCGCTCCGATGGATCCCGATTTTCAATACTGGGGAAAATCAGTGACTGATGAAAAAGGCCAATATCAATTTCGCACAATTAAACCCGGATCTTATCCTGCTGGCGACGGTTGGATTCGCCCGCCACATGTTCATTTTAAAATTTCAGCGCTTGGCTATATTGAACTGATTACACAGATGTACTTTAATGGTGATTCATTAAATTCTAAAGATTTAATTTTGCAACGTCTGAAAACTAATGACCAGAAAAAAGTAATCGTGGATTTTATATCAAATACACAAGCACCTCACCCTGTGGGTCAATTTGACATTCAGATCGAAAAAATTTAATTTTGATGATTCACTTATCGAAAGTCTAATTTTAATTCTCTGATAAAGTTTTTCGCTTCGGCTTTATATTCCGGATCAAGATCTCTATGTGACAGATCGTGAATCGCTCCCATAAGAGCATAGCCAACCATCGTGTGCAGACGATGTGGATAGTGACCAATCCACATCGTAATAACCTTTTCAAAGCCAAATGTTTTTAATTTTTCGACCGTATCAATACCCAACGTTCGAAGTTCACTTCCAGTGGCTGGACCTAAATTTTTGGCTTCTTCGATCGGAGTTTGTCCGA
>CANBND010000235.1 GCA_947370945.1 Pseudobdellovibrionaceae bacterium
TTCGAAAAAAAATGTTTTCATCGATTACGCGCATACTCCAGATGCTTTGGAAAACACATTGAAGTCCTTAAATAAGATTAAAAAAGAAATAAAAGTAGAAGCAAAGCCAAATCAAAAAATAATTACTGTTTTTGGATGTGGCGGCGATCGTGATAAATCAAAACGTCCATTGATGGCAAAAATCGCCGCAGAAAATTCTGATTTTGTATTTGTAACTTCAGACAATCCACGGACAGAAAATGCCAATCAAATCATTTCAGAAATTCAATTTGGATTGCCAACAGAATTTAAAAATTTTGATATTGATTCAGATCGTGAACGTGCCATTCAAAAAGCAATCAATATGGCCGACAATAATGATGTAGTTTTAATTGCCGGCAAAGGCCATGAAGATTATCAAATTATTGGTGATATAAAATATCATTTTAGTGATATCGAAGTGGCGTTAAAATATTTATAACAAAGAAGTATACATATGAATCAAAAATGGACATTAAATCAAATCGCCCAATGGACCAACGGAAAAATTTTATCCACACATCAAGAAAATTTTTCTGAAGTCGGCACAGATACCAGAAAAAAATTAACTGAAAAAATTTTCATAGCTTTAAAAGGCGATGCTTTTGATGCCCACGAATACTTAGATAAAGCCGCCCAGCAAGGCGCGGGCCTATTGATTATTCACGAATTAAAACCAGAATTTGAAAATTTAAAAAAAACAGTCAGCATTATTCTGGTTGATGATACATTAATAGCATTGCAAAATTTTGCACATGGTTACCGAAAAACTTTAAATACAAAAATTATTTCAATCACTGGTTCAAACGGTAAAACAACAACCAAAGAATTTACCGCAACAATTTTAAATCAATATAAAAAAACACACTGGAACTTTGGTAGTTTCAATAATCATTGGGGCGTGCCACTGACATTACTTGAAATTCCAACAGATGCTGTATTTGCCGTTGTTGAAATGGGAATGAATCATGCTGGTGAAATCACAAAGCTGGTCGAAATTGCAGAACCTGATGTGGTTGTTTGTACAATGGTCGGTCGTGCACATATTGAACATTTTGGCTCGATTCAAAAAATTGCCAAAGCCAAAGAAGAAATTTACCAAGCTACATTTGAAAATACAGTTCGAATTTTCAACCAAGACCAAGATGAAACATTTGATATGATGTATCCGGTCGTTAAAAAATATCCGGCCAGTCGTATGCTGTCATTTTCAGAAAAAAACGACGAAGCCGATGTGTATTTTAAAATTGAGAATCAATCAGGTCGGGGTATGACGATCAGCGGAAGCATCGCGGCCTATAAATCAACAGCAACGATTCCGGTATTTGGTAAACACAATTTAACAAATTTAATGGCCGCAAGTACTTTGGCTTATGCTGTTGGAATGAAATACGAAGACATCTGGAAAGCGCTACCGCTTTGTAAATCTGCATGGGGTCGTAACGAATTTATTGAAACAAATCTTGGAGCAGATATTTTATTTGATGGTTATAATGCAAATCCTGACAGCATGAAAGCACTCTTAGATAATATTCCTCAATTAACTGTTCAATCAAAAAGAATCGCAGCCTTTGGTCAAATGAAAGAATTGGGCGATCATGCAAAATCAGAACATATTAATTTGGGTGAACTGGCAGCCGAATCAAGTTTTGATTTTATTTATTTCATCGGCGAAAATACGAATGACTTCGAACAAGGTTTAAAAAATAAAAATTATAAAAATTATTTATGCGAATCCGATTTGTCCGAAAAAATGTCTGAACATTTTAAAACGAATATTCAATCTGGTGATCTTGTTGTCATTAAGGGATCTCGCGGCGCGCGCACGGAAAGATTTGTTGAGCTTTGCGGACCCAAGGCTTGGAAGAGTAAATAAAATTATGAAAAATATTTTGTTAGCTTTTTTCTTTGGTGTTGGGATCACTTTTTTTGGAACAAAGTTTTTACTTCAATCTAAAGCATCCTCTGTAAAAATTGATCAAGCCAATGTTGAAGAAATTCAAACGAAATTGAAATCGATCAGCGAAAATGAATATCAAGATTATTTGAAATTAAAGGATTCTGCAGAAAAGTATAAAAAGGCAGATGAGCTTTTAGGTAAAGTTATGGTTTTGTTTTTAGCGGATCTAAGCATAAATTTAAAATCTTCGACGACATCAGTAGCCGCAGTCGTAAAACCCGAAGTTGTTCCAGTTGAAAATAAAGTTGAGGCTTCGGTGCAAATTGAAAAAAATCAACCAGCTGAAAATAAACCAAATACTCAAAGCATAGCTGCTGCAGAAAATAAATTAATTGCTGCGCAGACAGAAAATGAAGCTCTTAAGTTGCTAAAATCCGTAGAAATTTCTGACATAGGTAAAGACTTGCATAATACAAAGCCGCTATCTGAGAAACAGCTTAATTTGGTTAACGGCAAATTTATTGGTGTTGTAACGTTTGATGATAAAAATAAGGAACCGTGGCGAATTGAATGGGAACTTCATGCTGAATTAGTCAATGGCAAAGTCACGGGAACTCAATTAATTACATTATCTGATTCAAAAAAAGTATTCAGCCGCTCGCGCAGTAATAACTTAATTCAAGATTTTTCAGCTTTTGCAGGGGACAGCAGTGCTATTTTGATTAATTCATACGGTGATGATGGTTATATTCAACTATATCCATTTGCAAACACGGGCAAAATTTTTGGCAATTATTATTTAAAATCAAAAGATAATTCATTCAAAAAAATCGGCATTGTTTTTCTAGATAAAATAAATTAGTTTCCTATTTTACTGGTCATCAAAATGCAATACACGAAATGGCTGAAGCCAAATCGTGTAAGCATGATAACGAGCCTTTCTGCACCGGAAAGGAGTTCGTATGTCGGATCGAGATCGCTATACTACCTATAGCTTTATTCGGAAAGTATTACGGTTGGCTGAAATGATTTTAAGGCTTATTTTTATAATTCTTAAAATAGTTCAAGCTTACCTAGATTTTAATTAGTTTTTATATCGCCAACATGTACAATTGTCGTTATTCAAACTAAGGTCCAGTTTGGCCGTTATCGGGTTTGGCTTCAGCTTTTTCTATTCAAAATCAAAATCTTCGGATAGTTTTAAATCATGTCTGAGCCATTATTTTTCAAATCCAAATCAGAAATTAAAAAATGGTTTCAAAAAAATCATAAAAA
>CANBND010000236.1 GCA_947370945.1 Pseudobdellovibrionaceae bacterium
AAGGCGAATAGTAATTTTGAACCCGAAAATTTATTGGGATTTCAATTTAACCGCATCAAAGAAGATGCTTCGATGTCTAAAAAAGAATTTGCAGATTTGAAAACGATGTTTAATGCACTTTTACCAGAACAGGTTTCTGCAATTATAAAATGGCCTAACTGGAATTTTGGAGCCAAAGATTCTGTGCAAAATGCTTATGTCCAACAGGATCTGCTTTTTACTGAAAAATTATTTGCGCTAAATTTAAATGTGACTCCGGAAAAAATTAAAAAAGAACTGATACAAATTATTAAAAATTTTGGCACATTCAAATCACGACCGATGAATTTACAGCCCACATCCGGCGATAGTGGCCCACAAGATCCTCGCGTTGTCGCATTTCAACGTCACGATTATATCAATGCTTACAGTGCCGATTGGGAACAGTATGTCATCCCGATTAAGCTGGCTGAAGTTTTCGATGTTACAAAATCATCAATTGAAAGATACATGGCCTATAAAGAATTAAACGAAACTGTTCCCTTGTTTGGTGAAATTAATAACGTTTTGTTATTAAGACTGGTCCCCGCTGATTCACTGTCAGAAGTCATAGTTGCAAAATTATCGATGTCAGCTGCAGGACAAGAAGGTTTGGATTCATATTACCCAAGTAAAGAGCAGTACAATAAATCAAATGCATTTCGCGAAATCACGTATCAAACAAATTATATTCTGAATCGTTCGTACGATTTGCGCAATTTTATGAAAGAAGATGGTTCAACATATTCAACTGAAGAAATTATGTTACAAAGAACTGTAAAGTAAACGAATTCATTGATTATGGCGTCTCAGAATAAGACGCTACAAAAAAATATTATGGACCTCAGACTTTCGTATGAACTTGCCGATAATAACATAGACTAAGGTTTTAAAAATAAATCTTGGTTTATAACCTTTAACGGGAGACTACAAAATGAATTCGAACTACGATGCAAATATGGTTTATCAGTTTTTGACGCAAACACCAGAATCCGCATTACGAAAAATGTTGGTCGACGCTAAATTCACGCAGAATCATTTTACGATGATGATGAAAATCGTTCGTGCCAGCAACGAAGACCAATTCTGCGGTCATTTTTATAATTCAAATTACCCAAAATCAAAATTTACGGCAGCAGAAATTAATTTGAAAGAAACTTTTTGGTCAAGCTGTGTCTTGGTATTGAATCAACATGGATTATTGTCTCCTGCACAAAAAATTGCTGCATAATTTATTTGAATCAAACACAGCGTTTGATTTACATATTCCATTTCACGGATTTCAGCACGAGCTTGTTCGCGAGCTGAAACTGAAATCCGTCGAAATATTGTTGGAATTACCCAGAGCTGTTCTGTCAGTTGCTGTGAACGAACGTCCTATTTGGTCCCAAGATTGGTGGCCCGCTTGCCAGTTAAAATCCTGCGTCAGTGATACAGCTATTAATCTGGAAAAGCAGACCATTGATTTTTTAAAGTCTCAAAAAAATTTTGGCGTATATCATCAAATCGAAGTTAACAAAATTTCTGACCGTATCCATAAAAAAATTAAATCTTTAGATGTCAAACGTATCAAATATCAGGAAAACCATCCTTTTAATTTTAAATTTTATGCGTGGACGATGATTTCAGATTACCTCATTTTTTGTGAAAAAACGAATCAAAGATTTCCTCTCGGTTGGCACGAATTTAACGAAGACAAGACAACTCCGCCAAATCGTGCCTATCTGAAATTGTGGGAATTGTTTTCGGTTTATAATTTTGCACCCACAAACAAACCTGAAGCTTTAGAAATCGGCGCCAGCCCCGGTGGCTGGAGCTGGGTCTTAAGTCATTTTTGTTCGGTCGTTCACACCATTGATCGGGCTCCGTTAGATCAAAAATTAAACTCGATACAGAATATTCGACATAAAATTGGTGATGCCTTTAAATTAAATTCGAAAGATTATGATCAATGCAGTTGGTTTTATTCTGACATTATCTGTACGCCAGAAAAAATGTATGAAACTGTTTGTTTTTGGCTTGAAAACAGTGCAATTCAGAATTTTGTATGTACAATAAAATTTAAAGGAGACTGTGATTTTGAAATTCTTAAAAAATTTCAACAAATTCCAGATTCTAAAATAATTCATTTGTATCAAAATAAAAATGAAGTGACTTGGATTAAAACCGTCGGAATTAAAATGTAATGAGCGAACAACAATTTTTTAATACCATTTTAGAACACGAACAGAGAAATATCGTCGAATATATTCAAAAGAATAATATCGAATGTGTCATTAAAATTTATGATTCAGTGATCAAGACTCAATTTTTAAAAACTTATAAAAGTGAAATTCTCGTTTTTAAAAAAAACACTTTCCAAATCGTGAATGAAAAAATTATAGTTTCATTTGAATCTGTCGGAGAACAGTTTTTTTTCACGTCAACAGCTGACAGTGTTGAATCAAAATTAGTTATCAAAATTCCTGAAGAGTTTTTTAAATTGCAACGACGAAATGATTTCAGAGTCACCATGCCGTCAAATTTAAAACCTATTATAAAATTTAGACCGTATCCGGAATTGAAAACAGAAATACGTGATATGTCATTAGGTGGCTGCAAAATCGCATTAAGAACTGAATTTAAATTAGATTTAAACTTAGAATTCGAAACCGAAATTCACATTAAAGTTTTAGAATTCGAAGAAAAAAATTTGGCTGTCACCATCAAATTTATCGATCATATCATAGACGCGAAAACGACAATCATTGGTTTGAAATTCACTGATTTTTCTTCAGAACAGACTGCCTTGATGCGAAATACTTTGCTGCAGATAGATCGCATTTTACGACATAAATCCGATGATTAAATTTAATAATCCGCCGCAGACAACTATTTTTAATATTGAAAATTTAGGCTTAAAATATAAAACTAAAAATGCTGGAATAAAAACAATCCAAAATGAATACAAATGTATTTCATTTGTATTCATTTTGTAAACCGTCATCAGCAAACATCCAACGACAGCACCTGTTGAACCCAGAATGAAATGTGAAATCCATTTTTGTTCCGACATCCAAATCATGGCGCGCGGAAACCACGTCGTCATGTGAAAGAATGGCGGTATCAATAAACCCAATGTCGCTACGCAGGCTCCTGAAAAACCTGCCATTTGGTA
>CANBND010000237.1 GCA_947370945.1 Pseudobdellovibrionaceae bacterium
CAAATCCATAAGCGCTTAATCCGTACTTGGTCAGGCCGGGAATATTAGGAACGTATTCTAATGTTTTTGTGTTGTTGCCAAGGCTTTCGATATTGAATGAAAACGTATCTGAACCTACACCCAAGATCGGTGAAATTTCAGTTGCCGCACGGCCTGAACATACGCAGAATAAAAGCATGAAAAGAATATTTAAATTTTTGTTAAGTAATAAATTTGCCATTGTCTTTGATATTTTAGCCCTAACAATCACATTAGATCAATGGACCAAGATATGGGCTGTTCAAAATCTAAAATCAGTGGCTCCGTTGGTCTATTTAGACGGTTATTTTCAAATGTTGTACGCTGAAAACCCTGGGGCATTTTTAGGTATGGGTGGGGGCTGGTCAAGCACAGTTCGGTATTTTGTATTTGGTGTTTTTGTCGTTGTGGGTTTGATTGCAATGTTGTGGTCAATTTTAAAAAATAAAATTTCAACTGCCGAAATTTATGCCTATTCATTTATTTTAGGTGGAGGTATTGGTAACGTCATTGATCGGTTGACGCATGAAAATGGTCATGTCATTGATTTTTTATTTATTGATTTGAAATTTTCAAACTACGCGCGCACAGGTGTTTTTAATGTGGCAGATATGGCGATTGTATTAGGTGTGTTAATTATATTAATACCAACGTTCAAAGCTCAAAAAAATACAGTTGTTAACGCGTCAAAAGAATAGACAGTTGATATACTTTTGCGACAAAAAGGGCTTGATAGTTTTAAACGAATCACTCTGATACAAAAAATCAAAAAAAATCTTAGAGTAAGGCAGAATTTCTGGCACAGCGCTTGTAATACAAGTCTGTATCGGAGGCTTTATGAAAAAGTTAGTTTTATTATCAGTCACAGCAGTTTTAATGGTGGCATGTAATCCTAAAAAGGATGCTCCAAAAGTTTCCACTGTCGGAAACAGGAATAATACAAACGTACAAACATTCACAAGCACATGCCAACAAAACCAATTTCAAATTGGAACAATTTATGATTCAGGTTCACAACAAGTTTCATTATATAACAGTGGATCTTATGAAGATCGCGTTAAAGGATTATTATCAGCCACAGTAAATCCACAAGAAGTCGGTCAGATCAGCGGCGGTCAATGGGACCAAACCGGAGTCCGATTCCAAGGTGCAATTAAATTAGATACATCAGGTAACGTTGTGGGTGCTTCATCAAAAATATTGATTAAAGTTTACGATAGTTATTTATTGCAGTCGCAAACAGCAATGCCAATACCAGTATCAATTGATTCTGCATCTGAAGGTAATTTTAATACTCAAACCGGAGTGGGATATGTTATTTTCAAGGATCAGTACGGAGAAATTCGTTTTGACGGTCGAATTGATGCGCAAAATTTCACCGGAACTGTCAGCTTTAAAAACACTGTGTCATTCGATAACGGTCAACCTGCACAAGGTCAATTAGGTCAGTTCTTGATTGCTCGCTGCGCGATAATTCAATAATGTAAAGGCCACATGAATGGTGGCCATACTTCTCATTATCAATTTGATCCAAATGCTCTGTCAGTTTTAGCTGGCGGTGTTTCTGTTTTAGATCAACCCAAATTGCACATTCATAGCCCCCAAGAAGCCGATGCTTTTTTAAAAAGTTACGGTTTTGATTTATCAATTAATAACGATCAAAAACGTTTGTGGTATTTTCACCGGCGTGCCGTTGTTTTATTAACTGAAAAATTAAAATTTAGTGTCACAGATATTCCAGAAAAAATTCGTGATCCTGAAAAACTTGTCGACCTTAGAAATTTATTGATCTGGGCTTCGCAGACGGCCGACAGCGCTTTACAAAAATGGTCGTGTGCACTGTTGCGATGTTTGCATGTGTTTATTCATTCAGAGACGGATCTTTTCAGTTTTTATGCCGAAGAAATTCAAAAACAAATTTTAATTCCCTTTGAAAATTCAGTGGTCCAAGAAAGCGAATTGTATTTGCGTTCCTTTAAAAAAGAAGGACATGGTCAGATTAAACTTTTAAAGTTTCAATCAAAGCCATTTAAAACGTCATCAAGCACAGTGATAAAGCTGTTGGCAAAGCCTGACGCCGTAGCAATGAAAGTTTTTGACAAAGTCGGTGTCAGGTTTGTTACAGATACAATTTTTGATTCATTTCAAGTGATGCGTTTCATGGTCGAAGAAAATCTGATCAGTTTTCCGCACATTATGCCGGATCAATCATCGAATAATATGTATCCGGTGAAAGAATTTTTAGAAATTTGCGCTAAACTTGAAAAAAAACACGGACCACTTCATAAATTAGATTCAGAAAAAATTGACAGGCTTTTAAAAAAACAACTTGAAATTTCATCTGTGGGATTTTTAAATTTTTTCAGAAAAGAAAATTCATTTTCGGCCATTGACTTCAAATATATTAAATTTATCACTCGTAAATTGATTCGTATTCAAATCCCTAATGCCGACGAATTCAGTTTTTTTTACCCCTTTGAAGTGCAAATTTTAAATAAAGAATCTTTTGAAAAAATGCAGTCTGGTGATTCAAAACACGATGCTTATAAAAATCGCCAAGTCGAAGCCGCACGCGAGCGAATTTTTCCGTCTGTAAAATTGAAAGCCAAAGTTTAGTATGCAAAGTTTAATATTGGTTCTAATTTGCATTTTAAGATCAGTTTTTATGACCCTGTTTTTTTTAATTCACACTGTGTTTTTCAGCTCAGCGCAGATTATTTTCAGTTTAATTTTTCATTCGCGAAAAATAGATGATGCGATTGTCACAGCATGGGGTAATTTAACGTGCCGCAGTTTCGGAATTACTTACAAAGTTCACAACAAAGAAAAAATTCCTTCCGAGGGCTGTTTGTTTTTATTTAATCATTCCAGTTATTTTGATATTTTTGTTTTAGTGGCCGCATTTAGGTATTTACGTTTTGGTGCTAAAATTGAATTATTTAAAATTCCATTTTTTGGGCCCGCGATACGCAGAGCAGGTACTTTGCCGATTGCCCGCAACAACCGAGAAGAAGTTTTTAAAATATACGCTGAAGCCAGACCGCGTTTTGCGGCCGGTGAAAAATTCGCGTTATCGCCTGAAGGCGGTCGTTTTTACGGTGAAAATTTGGCGCCGTTCAAAGCCGG
>CANBND010000238.1 GCA_947370945.1 Pseudobdellovibrionaceae bacterium
TGATCATTTCGGTTTTTAAATTTTAACAGACCCGCACCCATTTCAGTCCAACGGTTAGTTTCTTCCCATAGTTCACGTGGGTGCACCATGGGCATTAAAATTTCAAGAGCGTTTGCGGCATCAAGTTCTTCGCGAATCACATTTTCAAATTTACGTAAAGCACGCAAACCCACATTGCCAAATGTATACATGCCCGGCGCTAATTTTTTAATAAGACCAGCGCGTATCATTAATTGATGCGATGGAATCTCGGCATCATTTGGCGCATCTTTCAATGTAAATAAAAAAGTTTCTGACCATTTTGTAATATTTTTTTTTCTTAAATTCTGATTCATATTATTTTGCACCCTAGTTATCGCTTTCAATGCCATAGGCTTTTATTTTTCTGTGTAAATAACTGCGTTCAAGACCAATGGTTTCGGCAGTCTTTGAAATATTGCCACCATTTTCTTGAATTTTTTTAACTAAATAATCTTTTTCAAATTCGGCACGTGCTTCACGAAATGTTGACATTTCAAGATGTGAATCGGGACCACTGGCTACTGTTTCTTTTTTATCAACAAGCCCAGCAAATCGAAGATCATGAACATCAACATAATCTGATGGCGTTAAAATATAGACTCTTTCGATGAAATTTTTCAATTCGCGAATGTTTCCAGGCCAGCTGTGTTTTAATAATAATTTAACACCTTGTTCTGAAATTGTTTTTCGAAATGCCGCCATTTGTTTTGCAGCGATATCACTGAAGTGAATCATCAGTGGCAAAATATCTTCTGTACGAGAGCGTAGCGGCTCGACAGAAATTAATTGCGATTTCGCAAGCTCAAGAAGTTCTTTTGAAATTTTAGCGTTGGTCATCAACATTTCAAAAGCTTGAATCGATGTTAAAATGATTCGAACGTTCGTTTTAATTTCATCAGAGCTGCCAACGCGTTTGATTGTTTGGTGCTTAATAAAATTCACTAATTTTTCTTGAAGAACTAATGGCATTTCTTCGATTTCTTCGATCACTAACGTACCGCCGTCAATCAGTTCCAATTTACCTTTGCGAGTTTTATCAATCCCAGGCAGCGAACCTTTTTCGATGCCGAATAATTCGATTTCAATCAAGTCTTGTGGTAACGTGCTGCAATTAATTTCTGACAACGATTTACTGGCGCGAGCGCTCATGTAATGAATATTTTGACTGACGAGTTGACGACCAGAGCCGACTTCTCCGCAAACCAAAACAGGCGCAGAATTTTTGGCCATCGTCGTAATTTTTTCGCGAACAGCTTGTAAAGATTTTGATTCTCCAACAAGCGCGATGCTTTGACGAAGCTTATTGAGAAGCGCTTGTTTTTCTTCTTTTTCAGAACGAAATTTCAAAACGTGTTCGATCACAAGACCTATTTTGTCGAGTGATAGGGGTTTTTCAATAAAATCCCACGCTCCGATCTTTGTGGCCTTCACAGCAGTTTCAATTGTGCCGTGTCCAGAAATCATTACAAAATTTGTTTCAGGAAATAGTGGAACAGCCTTGGTTAAAACTTCGATGCCGTCCATTTTTGGCATCCAAATATCTAAAAAACAAATGTGCGGTTTAAAATCAGACAACACTTGTAAACCTGTTGGACCATCTGGCGCCGCCAAAACATCGAAGCCTTCGTCTTTTAAGCTTTCAGCCAAAATTTGCCTGATGGCGGCCTCGTCGTCGATAATTAAAATTTTTGTTTTCATTTTCATTTCATGCAATTCGTTCATAATTTTCCTAATCATTCATATTCAGTTTTATATATGCACTGGCATTTCGATATACATTTTAGTCCCACGCGGTTCGTTTTGCAAAGCACGAATCACACCCTGATGATCTTCAATAATACTTTTTACTATGGGAAGCCCAAGGCCTGTGCCTTTTTCTTTGGTCGAATAGTAGGGCTCGAACACGCGCGTGCGGTCACGCTGTGGAATTCCTGCACCATTGTCAGAAATACTGATTTTCACAATTTGAAATTGAGGTTGATATTCAGTTTGAATCCAAACTTTGGGTTCTGAATTTTTTTCGGTTGCAGCCACGGCATTATCAACTAAGTTTGCGAACACACGTTTCATTTGTGCAGGATCAAATTTAAAATTTGGCAAAGCATTGTCCAATAAAAATGTAAATTGAACGTCAGAGTGATTGTCTTTATAAATTTGTGAAGCATCAGTTAAAACCTGATTCAAACTTGTTTCAATGGGCTTTAACTGTGGTAGACGTGCAAATTGGCTGAATTCATTGACCAGATCACGCATATCATCAACTTGTGTGATAATCATTTGTATCGAATCTGTAAAAGCCTGATCAGAAATTTGAGCGCCATATTTTCTAGAAATTCTTTCGGCAGCCAATCTGATCGGCGTTAATGGATTTTTAATTTCATGAGCAATACGTCTGGCTACTTCGGACCACGCAGCTGCTCGCTGCGCGTTGATGATCACAGTCATATCGTCGAAAACCATGATTCGACCGATTTCTTCTTGCAGTTCATTTTTCAAAATTGAAATGTGAACTGATAAGGGGATCGATTCACCTTCGATTTCAACGCGAACTTCTTTTTGTAATTGAGTCAGTTTATTTTCCTGCATCAATCGTACGAAATTTGAAAAAATTTGATAATTTTCTTCAGTCAGTGATTGTCTGAAATGTCTATTTACGGCCTGAATAGGATCAGTACTTAATAATTCACCAGCTCTGCGATTCATTGTGGTCACATGGCCATTCATGTCGACAGACAACACGCCGGCACTGACATTACCCAAAACAATTTCAACATATTTTGTGTATTGATTTAAATTTTTCAATGTCTGTTGCAATTCCAATTCAGACGAGGATAAATTTGAAATCATCTGATTGAAATTACCAATCAAATTATTAATTTCTTCGCTGCCTGATCTGATTTCAAGCTGAGAATAATCACCGCCAGCCACTTTTTTAGTGGCGCGACCCAATTGAACCAACGGTACTGATAATTGTTTTGCCATGTGAAAACCAAACCAAACTGCGGCAAACAAAGTCACCAGCGACATCACAATTTGCATAATAAAATACATCGATTTTAGCGGGTATTCGATCAACAAATTATTCTGCAATTCTTGGTACGAACCAATAATATCGTCCAG
>CANBND010000239.1 GCA_947370945.1 Pseudobdellovibrionaceae bacterium
AAGACAAAGAATTATTATTACCCACATCTGAACAATTCGGCCATTTGTCTCGTGGTGACCAAGTCGTCGTGTTAATTAAAGAAGACAAAGAATTGCGCCCGATGGCGACTGAAAAATTTGAAAAAATTTTGGCGAAACTGGGCGAAAAATTTTTACCCGAACAATCTGTCGATTTAATTATTTATGATGAAACTGAACTGGGTTACAAAGCCGTCATCAATCAAAAAGCCACCGGAATTTTATATAAAAACGAAGTCTTTGAAAAATTATATTATGGTCAACAAATCAAAGGCTTTATCAAAAAACAACGTGACGACGGAAAAATCGATTTGATTTTGCGCGCCGCTGGTCACAAAGCGACCGAAGACATCGCAGTAAAAATTTTAGAATTTCTTGAAGACAACGGCGGGTTTTATGCCTTGAACGATAAAACTCCATCAGAAAAAATTCATGAGCTGTTCGGTGTCAGCAAAAAGAAATTTAAAATTGCATTGGGTGGCTTATACAAACAACGCCTGATCACAGTTGATGACGCAGGCGTAACGCTGGTGAAAAAATAATTTTTTTTGATATTCAGTTTAAAAAAGTGCTGACCGCAAAATCACATCCATGAAGATTTCTCTCCGCTTCATACAGGCCGCGTGTTTGCAAGTTTGCAATAGAGACACGGTCACTAGTCCATGGTCTGTTTGTACATGTTGGGACTTGAATGAGTCAAAAACCGTTACAATACTTTTAAGTGTGAACAAATAACGATAATGAGTAATATAATTCTTAAAATCATTAATGTGATCACTAAAACTTGTCGAATAGATTCGTACGATGGAATCATTCCGGATTTCAATCCTTTCTCGGAGACGAAATCCCTCTATAGCGAATCTTGCGGTCAGCAATATTCGCTATAGCTTTTTTTGTGCCATATATTTTTTACTTCAGATCCAATTCAGACCTTAATTCAATTGCGCGAACGCGACCTGATTTTTTTCTTGAATATTCATAAATTCAATCGGTAACGATTGATCTAATGTTTGAAAAAATGTTTTGTGCGAAATGATTTCTTTGGTCCATTGTTCGGTGTTGATATTCATCACAGCGTTGAATTGCTCGTTTGTAAAATCAAGACCTTTCCAATCAATATCTTTGTACTGTGGCATTTGACCCAATGGTGTTTCGATACCCGCCGTTTTATTTTCCATACGTTCAAACATCCATTTTAACACGCGCATGTTTTCGCCGTAACCAGGCCACATAAATTTTCCGGCTTCATTTTTACGAAACCAATTCACGATAAAAATATCTGGATTTTTGGCAGTACGGTTTGGCATTTTTAACCAATGTTTAAAATAATCACCGATGTTGTATCCGCAAAATGGTAACATCGCCATAGGGTCACGGCGAACAACACCCACAGCACCTGTTGCTGCCGCAGTTGTTTCTGAACCCACAGTGGCTGCGAAATACACGCCTGTGTTCCAATCTTTGGGTTGAAAGACCAATGGTATTGTATCCGCACGTCTGCCACCAAAAATAAACGCACTGATCGGAACACCCGCGGGATTTTCCATATCAATATCTGCCGATGGACACTGCGAAGCTGCAACTGTAAATCGCGCATTCGGGTGCGCCGCTGTGCGACCGCAATCTGGCGTCCAAGATTTTCCCTGCCAGTCCGTTAAATTTTGTGGTGGAACATCAGTCATGCCTTCCCACCAAACATCACCTTCAGGAGTCAATGCAACATTCGTAAATAAAGTATTTGTCGCAATGGTTTTCATCGCGTTTGGATTTGTTTTAAAACTTGTTCCCGGTGCAACTCCGAAATAACCGGCTTCAGGATTAATCGCCCGCAATTGACCATTCAAATCTGGTTTGATCCATGCGATGTCATCACCAACAGTTGTGATTTTCCAATTCTCTAAACCCGCAGGTGGAATCAACATCGCGAAATTTGTTTTGCCGCACGCACTTGGGAACGCAGCAGCCACATATTTTTTTTCTTTATTCGGAGACTCTACTCCCAAAATCAACATGTGTTCTGCCAGCCATGCTTCGTCGCGACCTAATGTTGAAGCAATACGTAATGCAAAACATTTTTTTCCTAAAAGAGCATTGCCGCCGTAGCCGCTACCGAAAGACCAAATTGATTTTTCTTCTGGATAGTGAACGATATATTTATTTTCTGAATTACAAGGCCAAGTCACATCAGCTTGTCCTGCTGATAAAGGCATTCCTACCGAGTGAACACATTTAACGAAATTTTCTGAATCCCCCAGCAGATCCAAAGTTTTAGATCCCATACGAGTCATGATTTTCATATTCACAACAACATACGGCGAATCTGTAATTTCAATTCCAATTTTTGAAATGGGTGATCCCAACGGTCCCATGCAAAATGGAATCACGTACATCGTGCGACCCTGCATACAACCATCAAATAATTTTCCAAGTGTTGTGCGCATTTCAGAAGGCTCCATCCAATTATTTGTTGGACCCGCATCAGATTTTTTTTCTGAACAAATAAAAGTTCGGTCTTCAACACGAGCCACATCAGAAGGGCTCGATAAGGCCAGATATGAATTAGGGCGCAAAGTCTCGTTTAATTTTTTCAAAGTACCAGAAGCGACCATTTGATCGATCAACATTTGATTTTCAGATTCACTGCCATCACAAAAATGAATTTTTACAGGCTTTGTTAATGCTGCAATTTCTTTAACCCAGTTTAAAAGATATTGATTTTTAATTTCAGAATTTGTGTTCATTTTGTGTCCCTTATTTCGAAGAGGTTCAAGCTTGTTTTGATCATCTGTTTTGCGCTGTGTATTTTGCACTGATCTTTTAATGTTTCGAAAGGCCAAAGGCAAGCCGCGCCTACTTTTTTAGAACAAAATATGTAAAGCTTATGTTGTCGAAATGCTCTGAGTTAAAAAAAAACTTAATTTTGGCAATTTATTTGCAATCTTACATTTCTTAAAGAAGACTAAACAAATATCAGAGGCAACTTGACTCTTTTTATTGCATTTTGCTTTGAAAATAATCATGTTTTTGATATTAACAATAAAAAGGGGACAAAATGAAAACACTTATT
>CANBND010000240.1 GCA_947370945.1 Pseudobdellovibrionaceae bacterium
TTTTCATTTTTAGCGTCAATCTTATTCTCTGATTTAGATTCAGCGAAAGCCGACCCAATTTTTTTGCAGACGGCAAAGAATAAATAATAAACGCAAATACCCCGCCCACAATCAAAAAAAATAAAACACCTAAAATTAAAAAAATCTTAAGTATTTTATTCTTCATTGTAATTATTTTTTCTTATTCAACATATCTGACAAATTACCGAATCGGTTCGTTGAAAAACCTGATTTTGCAACTTGCACATCACGCCATGATTGGTCTTCGCCACCACCCGGCACACCTAATGAAATTCGTTTTTGTTCGAATAAAATTTCATCGATTTGGATTTTAATTTTATCGCCTTTTTTCTTGTTTTCAAAACCTGCAGCTTCGATATGATCACGCCATTTTGAGCGCGGCAACAAGCCCGTAACACCGGGGCCGATATTCACAAATAAACCGTACTGTTCTTTTTTCTCGATCACACCGTCATGCTGGCTGCCTAATGGAAAATTCTCTGGTACGCGCATCCACGGATCACCTTCTCCTCCAGCGGCTTTAACGCTTAATGAAATTTTTAATTTCGTATCCATTTCTAAAATATCTAAGATCTTTACTTGTACAGTTTGACCTAACGATAAAACTTCAGAAGGATCTTGCAATCTTGACCAACCAATTTCAGAAATATGACACAAACCTTCAACACCGCCACCCAAACCGATGAACGCACCAAATTTTTCAAAACGATTCACAGTGCCTTCGACAATATCACCGGCTTTGAATTTTGTCATAAATTCGCCTTCGTTTTCAACCTTCTGAAGATCCAAAAGTTTACGACGAGACACCACTATATTTCTGGCACGAGCATCAAATTGCGTAATCAAAAATTCAAATTTTTTATCAACATAAATTGAATGATCCGCCGCAGTTTTGTAATCCATTTGGCTGACAGGGCAAAACGCTGTTTTATTTTGAATTTGAACGCGAAAACCACCGTTACAAACTTCGGTCACTCGGCCTTCAACGGGCATTTCCATGTCGTAGGCGTCTTCTAATGAATCCATATCAGCGCTGGCTTTTTTAGAACCGACACGTGATACGCGAATTTCGCCGCCTTTAGTGTTCACAACAACGACTTCGATTTTATCACCCGTTTTATATTTGAATGTCACTTTATCAGTATCTAACAAATCAACATTTAAAATCATTGCATCTTGTGTGGATGGTGTTGAAACAAATGATTCGGCTTTGCCCATTGATAAAATTTCGCCGATAAATTTCTGCCCAACGAATAATTTTCCGCCGACACTGTCAGAATTACTTTCAAACATCGAAGCAAAATCATTATCATTGTGTTTGCTGATGACATCACCGAACATATCTTTTTTAGACATAAAAATTCCTTTTTTTTTAAGAGAGTCTTAGTCTATCAAAAAAAAATAAAAAAACACTTTATGTTTTAGGAGTCCTACGTTTTACTGACAGTGTCAGCGTAAATGTGGCTACTTTTTCATCGGGATTTGCTGATGATGGCACAATTGCATAGGCCGTCATTGTTCTATTGATACGTTCAAGACTTGTCTTTGACTGCTCTATTTGATCCACGACAACCTCTGCCTCTTCACAGATAAAATGAACATCACCTTCGGCACGTTTTAAAAATTCAGCTTTGAAATCTTTGAATAAGAAATCAATTCTTAAACCAGACTCTTGAATTTTTTTAACGGCAAGCATTGCAATACATAATTCTGCACCTATGGCTAGGGCACCGAAATACATCGCACCTAAATGATTTTTTGTTCGGAAGCCCAACGGAATTTTTAAAACCGTACGCTTGCCGTCAGATTCTAAAACACGCGGCGAACAAAACCCAATCAAAGGAATTTTTGACCACGCATAGAGTGATAAAAATAAATTGTCTTTAAATTTTTTAAAGTTCGATGGCTTTGTATTTTGCATAATTAATTCTAGCCACCCTAAGAAAACTAAGTCACCCTATATCTATGAAAATACAGACTCCATTCACAAAAATGATGAATATTGATTACCCCATTATCGCAGCTCCGATGTTTTTAGTTTCAAACGTCGAAATGGTCACCGCCGTAAGTAACGCTGGTGGTATCGGAACATTCCCTGCATTAAATTATCGCCCGATTGAAAAATATATCGAAGCCCTCAAAGAAATGAAATCCAAAACCAAAAAACCCATCGGCGTAAATGTCATCGTCAACAAAAGCAATACTCGCGCAAATGACGATATCAAATATGCACTGGATGCTGGGGTTGAATTATTTATTACCTCATTAGGTTCCCCCAAAGATGTCATTCGCGAAGCCCACAAAAATGGCGCCAAAGTGATTTGCGATGTTGTTAACCTAGAGCATGCCAAAAAAGTTCAAGACCTCGGAGCCGACGGAGTCATTGCCGTGGGCGCCGGTGCCGGCGGTCATGCCGGACCGATTTCTCCGATTGTTCTGGTCAGCTGGCTTCAGAAAAAATTATCAATACCAGTCATTGCAGCCGGAGGAATTGCCGATGGCGCGACAATGGCGTCAATGATTACGCTCGGAGCTTCGGCCGTCAGTGTCGGCACACGATTTATCGCCTGCAAGGAAGCAAAAATTGATCAAGCCTACAAAGATGCGGTCGTTAAGGCCACGCCTGAAGACATCGTCATGACGACACGATTATCTGGCACGCCTGCGGCGGTGATCAGAACTCCGTACATTGATCAAATGGGATTGGATTTGCCGTGGTATTTAAAAATATTAAAAGATCAAAAATTAACAAAAAAATATATTGTGCCTTTAATTCATTTCTTAGGTTCAAAATCACTTGAACAAGCTGCCACAGGGCCCACATGGAAAACTGTATGGTCTGCAGGTCAGAGCGTGGGTTTGATCGAAGATATTTTAAGTTGTGAAGATATTATTTTAAAATTGGTTCGAGAGTACGAGGAGTGTTTAGAAAAAACTCCTCGTTTGAAATAATTTTTATTCGATTTATTTGTATATAGATTTTAAATAATCGCCAAGCTCAGCGCAGCGACCTAAATTTAATTTACATTCTTTCATCACTT
>CANBND010000241.1 GCA_947370945.1 Pseudobdellovibrionaceae bacterium
AAACTTGAAATTGCAAAAACTGAACGTGAAGCCCAGTTTGAAAAAGCCGCCGAATTAAAATACGGAAAACTTCCGCAATTAGAGAAAGAAATTTTTGAACTGCAAGAAAAAATCAAGGCAAAAAACAATTCGTTGCTGAAAGAAAAAGTTGATGCCGAAGATATTGCCGAAATCGTTTCAAAATGGACGCATATTCCGGTTTCAAAAATGTTGCAAACTGAAATGCAAAAATTATTAACGATGGAAGATGTATTAAAATTAAAAGTCGTTGGTCAAGATCATGCATTGAAAATTATTTCAGATTCTGTTCGTCGCAGTCGTGCAGAAATTGGTGATCCCAATAAACCCATCGGTAGTTTTATTTTTGTGGGGCCAACGGGTGTCGGAAAAACTGAAACCGTTAAAGCGTTGGCTGATTTTTTATTTGATGATGAATCAGCGATTGTTCGAATTGACATGAGTGAATACATGGAAAAACATTCCGTCGCTCGATTGATCGGAGCTCCGCCGGGGTATGTTGGTTATGATGAAGGCGGGCAATTAACCGAAGCCATTCGCAGAAAACCTTATTCAGTTGTTCTTTTTGACGAAATTGAAAAAGCACATCCTGATGTATTTAATATTTTGCTTCAATTGCTGGATGAAGGCCGTCTGACGGATTCACAAGGTCGCACAGTCGATTTTAAAAACACAGTGATTGTGATGACTTCAAATTTGGGGACATCTTCAGAGGGCGCTGCGACTTCACCAGAAAAAATACAGCAGGCTTTGCGTCAGTTTTTCAAACCTGAATTTTTAAATCGTGTCGATGACATCATCGAATTTAAATCCTCAGATCAGAAAAATTTAAACCATATCGTAAAAATTCAATTAAATGATGTTTGCAAACGTTTGAAAGAAAAAAATATTGATCTGACATTTTCTGACGAATGTATTCACTGGCTTTCGAAAAAAGGTTTTGATCCAGTTTATGGAGCAAGGCCATTAAAGCGAGTCATTCAAAACGAAATTTTAAATCCTTTAGCAAAATTAATTATTTCTGGCGAACTTCAGAACAGGCAAAATGTTGAAGTGACCTTGAAGTCAGACCAAACTGTCGAATTTATTTTCAGTAAATAACACACTGAAAATAAATTCGCTTTATTCCAGTTCAACCCTTTAGACTAGACCAAAGTATGTCGATCAAAGTCGTGCTAGACCTTGATCTGTGTTTTTCATACGAAGGTCTAGTTGATCAAACCAAGGGGTGGGAACATGTTCGCAAAAAAGAATTTGATTTTAAAATCTCTATCAATAGTTACATTGGGTACGCTATTGATGGCCAATCAAAAATGCCAACAAGCTCCCGCTCCTGAGGCTCGACAGCTGAAGAAAAATATCAAAGTCATCAGCATGCAAGCATCCAGTTTTATGGATGCTTCGGGATTTAATTTTTCTGAAGTCGCACAAAATCAATTATCGGGTGTGTTTTTTGAATCCAATAACTTCTTCGAACGAAATATTTACCCGGGAGTTTCAAATCAAACTTTTAATGTTCAAAACAATATGCAAAAGACAACTTTTTCTGATCAATCTAATGTGCAGTTAAAAAATTGGTTTCCAACGGCAAAAGCTTCCGATATTCAGTTGACGCGCGATTCAAATTGTTTAATTTCAAGACCTCAACATTATATTGCTGGCAAAATTAATTCTCTTGAAGCGTATTCGGGCGCATCGTTGCAATTTGGTTTTAATTCAACTGTGCAAATTCCAATTTCTGCAAATTTTAAAATGGATAAAATGCGTATGGATCTAAGTATGCATGCCTTTGATCCATGGACTCAGCAAAATATGGCCAGCACGAATTCAGAAGTTTTCAAAAAAGATTATGCAGTTGGTTTTGGAATCGATTTAGGAATTATTCACATTGGTCCACAATTTTATCGGGCCACAGGAATGGCTGAAACCGTTCTGAAGGGTTTGCAAACAGCAGTCAAAGATATCGCTGCAAAATTATTATCGCTTCAGCGTCAGGAATGGCAAACGCGCGTGATGTACAGTCGTGACAATTATGTCGTTATTGTTGGTGGTGCGGAACTGGGTCTTAAAAAAGGCGATCGTTTAAAAGTCGAAAACGAAGTTCACGATTGGATGGGCGAAGCCTGCGGAGAAACCGGTGTACTGGTTGGATCAACAGTTGTTACAAGCACACCTTGGATCATCGAGATCGAAGATGCCGGAAATTTGATGTCGAAAGCCAAAGTGCTCAATGTGGATGAAAATCAATCGATCGATGTCGGAGCATTGGTGCGAGTTGATCAATTAGTAGCAGATGTTCCTGCTGCAGCAGCTAAAAAGTAATTTATTCAAAAAAATTGTGAATCTGTAGTTAAAGCATGCTAAATTTTTGGCATGTCTTTCAGTCCAATTTCTGAAATTATTAGTGATTTTAAAAACGGAAAATTTGTCATCATGACTGATGATGAAAATCGTGAAAACGAAGGCGATCTGATGATTGCCGCTGAACACGTTAAACCAGAACATATTAATTTTATGTCCAGACAAGCTTGTGGACTGATTTGTTTGGTCCTATCTGAAAAACAAATTGAAAAATTAAAATTGCCGATGATGAATTCAGCCGAACATCAAGCAGGCAAAACGCAGACGGCCTTCACGGTCAGCATCGAAGCCAGTTTTGGTATCACAAGCGGAATTTCTGCAAACGATCGCGCACACACAATTCATACAGCGATCAGCGAAAATGCAAAAACCTCTGACGTCATTTGCCCTGGCCATGTATTTCCACTAAAAGCAAATTCGAACGGTGTTCTTGCGCGAGCGGGGCACACCGAAGCCAGTCATGATTTGGCTGCACTATCAGGGTTGAATCCTTCGGCGGTAATTTGTGAAATCATGAATGAAGATGGCAGTATGTCGCGCGCAGTGGATTTGTTTCAATTTTCAAAAAAACATCAAATCAAAGTCGGCACAATTCAAAGCTTAATTCAATATAGAAAAAAAAATATTGATGCGTGATCTGATCAAAAAAAATATTATTAATCAAGAATC
>CANBND010000242.1 GCA_947370945.1 Pseudobdellovibrionaceae bacterium
CGTGCAAGAAAAAAAAGAGTTGACGGATCAAATCATTTTGTTAACATTTTATTAAGGGAGACTGAAAAGTCGCAAACAACAACAACGTGATTTTAGAAATAGAATCACCCGAGAGGAGCAACCATGGCTAAGAAAAAAGCAAAAAAAGTTACTAAGAAGGCTGTAAAGAAAACTGCAAAAAAAGCTACTAAAAAGAAAAAGAAGTAGTTAGTTTTGTAAAGCTCTAAGCTTTCGAAAAGGGTCGGTAGTAATACCGGCCCTTTTTTTATGTGTAAAATTGAATGTTGTAAGTGATTGATTTAGCTGTGTTTTGTCAATGAAAACACAAACTGAAAGCTCTTGATCAAGAGCTTAGTAAAAATAAGTTACGCCGATAGAACCTGTCGGTAAATAAACTGAACGCTTTATTTCTGTCATCAAAAGAAGTTCGCCGAAAAAATTAACCCCTGCCAATTCACCTTCAAGCTGGTTGTATTCAAGGCCGGCTCCGCCAGCGAAAAAATCTGTGTTAAATTTATTTTCGCGAACTTCTGATTCAGTTAATACGCGCTTTAAAATATCGTTTGAACTCGCCGAATTTGCGCCGGAATTGTTGTTAAACCACTTTCCGTACCCGACTTTGGTGTAGAGCGACAAATATTCAGATTCGAAATTATGTTTCCACGCCAAATTAAAAGAATTGTAAGAATCTCCGCGCCCCAAACCAACAACTAATGCATTTTGTGGTTCTAAATTAAATTCGCCATTCAATCCGAATCCGCCCGTCAATCCACCGGTAACCATTCCAATGCCGATTTTTTTATGCGCCTTCATTTCAAGGTTCGTTGAATAGATTTCAATCCCCTGCTGATCAATTTTTTGATTCTTGGAAAATATTGAAGTGTTTGTTTCCATTTGAGCAAAAACTGAAGCCGACAAACAAACCACTAAAGTCATTAAAATAGATTTCATAAAACCCCGCTTTTCTTTATCAGAACAAATTTTAACAAAGAATCAAGTAAAATTCGATTTTCGGATCGGCACAAGCCGTGATCAGCGAAAAAAATAGATTTGGTGCGGTCACAGATTTTGCTTTTGCGACCTGTATGGAAAATCACAATGCATTAGTAAATGAGTATTTGGAGCTTTTAGGACTTTTAAATAAAACCAATAAGTTGCCAAATGAAAAAACTATTCTTCGCTATATCATTGAAAAAGATCAAAATATGAATACCTTAATTTATTTTAGCGTAAACTCTGATAAAAAATTATTAATGTTCGTGCTAAACTCAAAACGAAAATGGATCGCGGCTGGGTCGACGAAATTTTTTGATCTAGAACAGCATTATATTGAATATCTAAATAATCCTATAAAACAAAATTATAAATCTATTTTGGAAACGCTTATATTAGCTACTGATTTGATTTTTACTCAATAAGGCTTTTAATTGTGTAAACTCTTGCCTAACTTTTTCAATATCTACTTCGCGTGTTTCAAAAAATTCATACAGCTCTACCAATTGAGTCTCTACAATATATAGAATGTAATAATTTTTGTTATAAAATTGAATTTTTTTAAGACCATCTGAATCCACTAAAATGTTTGCACCACCTACTGAATGATCCATTTTTAAAGAATAAAATGCTCTAAAATCTGCATCTGTTTTATCTTGATAAACGATGTATTCAATATTCGGCTGTAGCGATATAAATTCTATCAGCGTTGTATTAATTTTACCGGGATCAAATAATAGTGCTATTTGATATAAATTTTGAATTAACGTTTCGTATTCCATATCCATCGATTCGGTGAATTTAGCGGCGAACTTCAACGGCGCGACCTATATCTAGTGCGTACGAATTAAGCGTGATTAAAAATCTGGTGTAGCACTCTGAAATACCTTTGAATGACACGCTCAACAACCAAGACTGGGCTTGAGGTTTTTTCGCTCATCATTTAAAACAGATACATTCATAAAAAATAATTAACACAAATTTTCTAAAAGAAATTTTAAAGGAGAAATTATGTCACATACACGTAAAAAAATTGCAGTTATTGGCGCAGGATTTGTTGGTTCAACAACAGCTCATTGGGCGGCTCAAAAAGAATTGGGTGATGTTATATTATTAGACGTGAACGAAGGCACTGCGATTGGTAAATCAATGGATTTGTCTCAATCAGCACCGATTGAAATGTTTGATTCAAAAGTTAAAGGAACTTCAAATTACGCCGACATCAAAGATGCTGATGTTGTTATTATCACTGCGGGAATGCCGCGAAAACCCGGCATGAGCCGTGATGAACTTGTTGGTATCAATGCAAAAATTGTCAAAGACGTTTGTGCTGGTGTTAAGGCAAATGCGCCGAATTCAGTTGTTATTGTTGTTTGTAATCCGATGGATGTGATGGCTGTGTACGCTAAACAGCAATTAGGTTTTCCACGCGAGCGCGTGATTGGAATGGGCGGATCACTTGATTCAGCACGCTTCCGTGCTTTTATCGCCGAAGAATTAAATGTTTCAGTTAAAGATGTTACTGGCGTAGTTCTTGGAAATCACGGCGATGCGATGATGCCTGTTGTTCGAACTGCTGCTGTTGGATCAGTTCCGTTAACTGATTTATTACCTATGGAAAAAATTAATGCGATTGTTGCCAGAACAAAACAAGCCGGCGCTGAAATCGGTGGTCATTTAAAAACGGGATCTGCTTATTATGCTCCGTCTCGTGGTGCGATTGAAATGTGTGAAGCTATTATTAAAGATCAAAAGAGAATTATTCCATGTGCCGTTGAATTAAATGGTGAATTTGGCGTTAAAGATAATTTAATGGTCGGAGTTATGTGCCAATTGGGTGGAAACGGTATGGAAAAAATTATTGATTTCAAAATGAACGCTGACGAAAAAGCAGAATTTGATAAATCAGTCGAAGCTGTTCGCAGCCTTGTCGCTTTACTTAAAACAGTTCAATAGATCGGGAAAAATTAAAAATGAATATTCATGAATACCAAGCTAAAGACGTTCTTAGAAAATTTGGAGTGCAAACTCTAAAAGGCATTATTGCATCAA
>CANBND010000243.1 GCA_947370945.1 Pseudobdellovibrionaceae bacterium
GTTTTCAGCAAGACGAACAAACAGGAGAACCCACAGCTTCCATTCTGTCTGTAAATAAAGATCCAGGCAGACCTATTAAATATACCGGTTCATTGATTTTAACAGCGGGTATTTTATGGTTGTTTTATCAACGCCGCAAACGAAAGACAGCAGTATGAAAAATTTATTTTTAATATTTGTGATTTTATTTTCAGTTCAAAGTTTTTCAGCAACCGGAGAATTGATTCGCACGTTGCCCGTTCAAGACGGCGGGCGAATTAAACCCTATGATTCTTTTGCGCGTGAAACGCTAGAATTAATTTATGGTCGACAAAGTTACAAACGTCAAAACTTAGGTAATGGTTCGGCAGATCAGAAATCTGAGCCTGCATATTTAATTGTTTTATCGTTTGTATTGGCTCCTGAAAGCTGGCTTAAAATTCCATTATTTGAAGTGAATCATTTAGATGTAAAAAATAAATTAAAATTGGCACTGGATCAAAAACATTTTACAGGAGATCAGATATTCAAGAATGAAAACTTTGGTAATTTGATGCAAGAATTGTCAGATCAAAGGCAAAGTAAAGAAAAACTGACTCCGTATTTTCAAGCACTGCAAAGACTTGAAAATCAACTGTTTGTCTTCAGAGAATTATCATCGGGCCGTTTGATGAAAATTTTGCCGAATAAAGAATCCGACAAGTGGATTTCAATTGCTGAATTACCAGAACAAATGCAGCCCTATTTTATTTCGATCAGTCAAAACTTTGCTAAATACCTGGGCGAAATTTCTGACAATTCTGAAAATCATAAAAATGAAAATTCAATGGCTTTGTTATTTGATGAATCAGTTCAAAAATTTAAAGATGCAGCCACGAAAGAGTACCCGGAAAAGTATGCCCTGACTTCAAAAGTTGAAACAGAAGTTTTGTATAACGATTTGCATCCGTTTCGTTGGACGTACGTGATTTATTTATTGGCTGCATTGGTGATGTTATTTTCATGGATCAGATCCGTAGACCGCGGAGTAAATTTGGCATGGACATTGGCGTTAATGGGTTTCGCCTTGCACACATCAGGATTTTTATTTCGTGTGTATTTGGCAGAGCGTCCACCAGTCACAAATATGTACGAAACCGTGATTTGGATGAGCTGGGGATCGATCTTGTTTTCGATGATTTTAGAAAAAATTTATAAATTTAAATTTATTTTATTCTGCGGAATGTTGGTCGGAATTTGCGCCATGATTGTTGCTGACAATGTGCCTGCTGTATTAGATCCATCGCTACAGCCGCTTGAGGCTGTGTTGAGAAGTAATTATTGGTTGATCATACATGTAATGACAATTTGTATTTCGTATTCTGCTTTTGCATTGGCTTGGAGTTTGGGTAACGTAGGATTGGTTTATTATTTTATCGATGAAACTAAACATAAAGAAAACATTCAAAAAATCTCTACGGCGATTTATCGTGCGATTCAAATTGGCGTTGCATTTTTAACTCCAGGAATTATTTTGGGCGGAATTTGGGCAGATTATTCTTGGGGACGATTTTGGGGATGGGACCCTAAAGAAACTTGGGCACTGATTGCGTTGATGGGTTATATTATCGTGCTTCATGCAAAACTAATTCATTGGTTACAAAATTTTGGTACAGTTGTCAGCGCGGTGATGACCTTTAGTCTGGTTATTATGGCGTGGTACGGAGTCAACTTTGTTCTTGGCGCAGGGCTTCATTCGTATGGTTTTGGTGCGGGTGGTGTTGAATATGTATCGGCTGTTTTGTTGGTTCAGTTTATATTTGTAATTTACGTGTCTGTGATTCGGCACTCAGGTCAAAAAAAATAATCAAAGCACTCAAATTTTAAAATTATTTTTTTATTGTTTTTTAAGCACTTTCTAAAAGAGGCGTGACAACTCATGTCTCTGATTTTACTCTATTTCAATCAATTTAATTAATATAGCGAAAGGCAAACATATATGTTTGGACTGTCTTCTATTTTTACGAAGAAAAAATCATCTTTGATGTTGATTTTATTATGTGTATTCACGCTCACTTTATCGTCGTGTTTTTTTCAAGAATCAGACGGTGGAAAGCGCGTTGGTATTGGTTATAACAAAGGATATTCTCCGGAACAACCTTTGCCATTCAGTCATGAATTGCATGTGGGAACTCACAAAATTCAATGTCAATATTGTCATAACCAAGTTGAACGTTCGAAAGAATCAAATATTCCGGCACTTTCAACGTGTATGAATTGCCATCAGCAAGTTGCCACCGACAAAGAACCCATCAAAAAATTACGCGAAGCCTATGCTGACGGAAAATCAATTGAATGGGTCAAGGTTCATATGTTGCCAGATCACGTTCAATTTAATCACCAAGCGCACGTTCAGCGTGGTGTCAGTTGTCAAACTTGCCACGGCGAAATTGAAAAAATGGCCAAAGTTTACCAGTACTCAGATTTATCAATGGGCTGGTGTGTGAACTGTCATCGTCAACCTGAAAACAAAGCTCCTTTAAACTGTACAACGTGTCACCACTAAAGATTTAAGGAAAATATATGTCAGAATTAAATCATAACACTCCTGATAATCAATCAAACCGTCCAGAAAAAATCGAAAGACAAACTGGAATTTGGCGTTCGTTTGAAGAATTAAATAACACACCAGATTTTCAAAAATCTTTATCGACAGAATTTATGTCGTCTCCACTGAGATCTGAATCTGCAAATGAAGGCACAGAATCTGACGGCGTTGCTCGTCGTGATTTTTTAAAATTAATGGGTGCTTCAGTAGCGTTAACAACGGCTGCAGGATGTATTCGTCGTCCGGTTCAAAAAATGGTTCCGTACACAAAGCAACCCGAAGAAGTCACTTTGGGCGTTTCAAATTATTACACATCAACATATTTTGATGGCCAAGAAGGTTTTGGATTACTTGTTAAATCGCGCGAAGGTCGGCCTGTTCATATCGAAGGAAATCCACTGAATCCATTGAACGGTTCTGCAGTTTCAGTTCGTGCGCAAGCCAGTCTT
>CANBND010000244.1 GCA_947370945.1 Pseudobdellovibrionaceae bacterium
GGCAGCCAGCATGACGGTGTGATCGAGAAAAAAGAACAGTACGGTTTATTTGTGAATATCGGCCCCGGTATTACGGGTTTGTTACCACGTTCAAAATGGCGTGATCATATCGAAGCCGCAGGTTTTGAAAACAAGAAAAAAGGCGACAAAATTAAAATTCAAATCGACGAAATTTTATTCGAACAAAAACGAATTTCATTGGGCGTGCCGGGTGGTGGTGAAGACCAATCATGGCGTGATGTGCAGGTTGCAAAATCAGGGTTTTCAACAAACCGATTTGGTAATTTGTCAGATATGTTGAATAAGAAAAAATAATTACAATGAAGAATAAAATACTTAAAATTTTTTTAATTTTAGGTGTTTTATTTTTTCTGGTCGTGGGCGGGGTATTTGCGTTTATTATTTATTCTTTGCCGTCCGCAAAAAAAATTGGGTCGGCTTTCGCTGAATCTAAATCAGAGAATAAGATTGACGCTAAAAATGAAAAATCTATGGCAGTGAATAATCTGCAATCAAATGATCAGACCGCTGCAAAATCAGAATCATCGGATATATCGTCACAAGATCAATCAACAAAAGAAAAAAAAATCGAACATTCAAGAAAAGCATTGTTGAATTTAACTGATCCAGATATTCCGCTGAGTGATTTTTGCTTAAGTCTTAAAAATGCAAAATCCGGATCGGTGAATGCCACAGAATTTAATGCTGAGCTTCAAAAAAGCTCAGATGATATCAAAGATTCAGGACCGCGTGTTCAAGCTTTGAAACCCTTATTAAGAACAATTTTTCGTGAACCAAAAATGAAAGAATTGATTCTTGAAGCGCAAACGGCTGTTGAAAATAAAGAAGAAAATTTTTGGCAGAAGGCAGCTTTTTATTCAAAAGCTGCGATGGCATTTCAGGCGCTGATTGCAAACAGATCAGAATTAGAATCCGTCAGTGATCGTAGTTATTTATTTTATAAAATGAATAACTTGGTTTCGGTGCGTCCTGATTTGTTAAATGATGAGCGTCTTCAGAAATTTTGTTCCGACACTGAAAATGCATTTAACACAAATCAACCTGTTCAATTTGATCAAGAGAAAAAAAACTTTGAACGCGTATTAGCTGAAATCGGAGTTCAGCCATCGGAAATAAAATATGATCCAAATTATAAAACGAAGTATGATTTTGTGATGAATTCCAATGCCATGAAAATGAATGGTGGCTGGCTTGAGGAAATGGCTGGCGAGGATTTGGCGAATTCAGATAAAAAGTTAAGTAAATAGCTTAAGCCACTTTTTTATTTGGCCATTGAACTTTGATATGCTTTTTACTTTTAACACAGTCCTTCAGATAAAGATTAATCAAAGTTTGATAAGGGATGTCTTCTTTTAGAGCTAAAACTTTAAAATATTCGACGACATCATTATCAAGCTTCATAGTAACTTGTTTTTTTAATTTTTTAAGATAGCTTGGGAAAACTTCTTTCATTTTTGAAAAATCGTATTCTTTTTTCATAATTATCCTTTGTAAAGTTGAGATTCTTTTTTTGTCGCTTTTCGAGCTGAAATAATCCGAATGACTTCGTCATCGTCTCTGTAGCAATGGACGACAATGAGCAGATTTGCCATCAAACTAAAGCCTATAGCAACGAATCGTTCCTCCGAATTTTTATCTTCAGCAAAGACTCGAAACAGTCCGGATTCAAAAACAGTACGAGCTTCTTCGAAGCTGACTTTGTGTTTTTTTAAGTTTGTGATCGCTTTAGCCCGATCCCATTCGAATTTCATTTAATAATTATAGTATAATTATTAAATGAAATCAAGGCTTAAAAAATAAAGGCCAAGGTAAAAGCCTTGGCCTCATATAAAATTAAAAATCTGCTAAAAAAATTATTTCAACTCAATTCCCCAAGATTTTAAAGTTCCTACATCTTGTGCGGCTAAATCTTTGACGATGATTTTATAAACTCCGGCGCTGGTGACTTTACCAAGGCTGGATGTCACGTCATACGATTTTTTTAGATCGACAGTGCGTGCACCTGCGCGGCTGTGAACAACAACCGATGTGCCATCGGGTGCGATCACTTGAACACTTAAGTCACCGATATATGGATGCGCAATATCAACGTTCACAAAAACTTTGCGACCTTGGGGTGCGCTTGAAACTTGTAACGTAGATAAAATACCTTGAGCATTATTATCAGGAATAATTTTACCAACTACGCTTGAAAAAACTTCGGGTTTTAAAGCGGGCGGGTTCGGAGGCGTCACTCCGCCGCCGCCTGAATTTGGAATGAATGATCGGGCCATTGAAATTCGTGTGATGTCTTCACCACGGCATGAATCTTCAGCGCAGACTTTTGAAACGGTGCAATTACCTTGTGATTGAAAATCTTGTTCTCCGCGAACTAAAATTCCTTCGATCAATCCGGTTTGTGCATTGAATACCGCTGAACCAGAATTTCCACCGTAGGTATCAACACTGGCGACTAAATATTCTGCGTTTGCGATGCTTCGCACTTTTCCGCCGGTTGTGACTTTTGTCGGAAGCCCCACGGGGTGACCGATCACCACAAGGCCATCGCCAACAGACATTTCACCTGATGTGCGTAATTGTAAAACCGCGTGATTTGTGACGGGTCTATCTAATCTGATCACAGCAAAATCTTGACCTGAATTATTTCTGATTGTTTTTACGATGTCTTTACATGTGTAAACTTCAGTTGTTTGAACTTGTTTGGGTAAAACTCCTGCGGATTTAACAGCGAAGCCAAAAACTAAACTGGTGGTGTTGCAATCAGGTAAAGTTTCAATACAATGGCCTGCAGTTAAAACCAGATCAGGGCCAACCAGAGATCCCGAACAAAATGCGGCGGTGTCTTGTTCACGAAATTTTTCTGATGAACACAAATTCATTTCTGTTCCAAAATTTTTACCAACAACATTTGTAACTCCGCCGGCAGTCGCAGATAAATCTGAAGACCTGACTAGCGCAACAGTTGAGTCAGCTAATTTTTTCAGTCGATCATC
>CANBND010000245.1 GCA_947370945.1 Pseudobdellovibrionaceae bacterium
GTTCCGGGCAATCCAAAACCACAATACGCAACAGATGAACGTTTGCGTCGCGAACAAGGCAAAGTTGTTTTTCATGCGTTCGTGACTGCGCAAGGTACATTAGAAAATTTTAAATTAGTTCAATCAACGGGTTTCAGAAATTTAGATGGAAAATCTTTGTCAGCATTAAAGAAATGGAAGTTTTATCCGGGCCAACAAGGTTGGGTTGAAATTCCACAAGTTTGGAATTTAAAAGGCGACATAGAAAAAATGCCGACGTTGTTACGTCGGCAGGTTTCTCAAAGATAAATGTAAAGATAAATGTATTTGATAATTAAAAGTTAAACATTTTCTGCGCAAACAGAAAATTACTTATCGCCAAATAATTCTTTAGCAGATTTTGTTGAACCCTTTGTACGTAAAGCAGCTTTTCTTTTAGTACCTTGAGCAGCTCTTTTGTGTTTACGACGCGTTTCAGTTCTGATTGTTTTTGATGCCATAGTTTCCTCGCTTTATGAGGGTTTGTGATATCAAAATGAAATATTTAAGTCAATCGTATGCAGCGGATCTCTGATATTTCTGGCCTCGGACTGATAAGCATAGTGCAAACCAAACTGCGGACCCGCAAAGCCAACGCCTGCTGTAAAAAAGTTCAAAGAATGAGCATTGTCGTTTTGATAGCCAATTCGTGTGATAATCCAATCGTTTAGGTATGTCTCGATACCAAATTTGTAGATCATTTTATCTGTTTTTTCATGTTCTGCAGTTTCAATATCGCCGCGAAATTTTGCAAACTTGTCATAAACATAACCCAAACCAAAAACCACCGTCGAATTTTGATCCAAAATATCAATCAAATCCGTGTCTGCTAAAGCTCGATTTTTCCAGACAAGGCCCGCCGAAAAGGCTTCGCTGATTAAATAACAAATCGCAGGTGACACAACAGTTTGACGAAATTTATCCGTCATAGCTTCAAGTTTAATTTCACGCAGTGATATATCTGTACCCAAAGATAAATTCGGCAATACCGCATAGGCGATGACCAAATGATACGATTGCGTTTGAATTTGGTTTTCATCTGATTTTGTGTACGCTAACGCCGCTGGAAAAAAAGCATCACGACCGTTATCGCTCATGTGGATGTTTGTGTGATATTTTGAAAACGATGCTGCAAAACTTTTTTTCTGAAACAAGGCAATCGATGCCGGATTTAAATATGTGCCGTCAACATCTTCTAAAACACCAGCACCAGCGCCACCTGTTGCTGCTGAAACAGCACCTGTGTTTTCAATCGCTAAAATATTTATTGAGATAAAAAAACTGCATAAAAAAATTATTTTATTCATGAAATAACTGTAACAACTGACTTTTAAAAACACTAGGCTAAAAAATAGAACTTCAATTAATAATTTGAACTTGTTCTGACGCAGATACTTGCAAACTGTGCACACCGACCCAAACTGCGTTTGGTATCACCACCGCCCGGAATCGTTAAATAACATTCTTGGTTGATATCGTACTGAATTCCAATATCAACAGCTTTTGTTGTATCAGCATCTAAAATACCTTGCGTCGGCAAATAACATTCACCTGCTTTTGGCGTCAGACACAGCGCTAAACCCGCGCGCGCCGGTAACACGAAACCAGTTCGCTCAGCAGCAGGTACATACAAACCAATATTCCATTGTGATTCTAAATAATGCCTGCGCAATCTTTTGATCTGTGCTTGGCGAAGCGGACCCTCTGCACCAGTTAAATCTGGGCCAACAATTGGCGAACACGATGGTTCAACCGTTGTATCTTTTTTCTGCCAAGTCGTACTGTACATTCTATTGTTGTCCCAAAGTTCTGGCTTCATAATCACAAAACTTTCACATGACCACGATGTTCCACCGGTTGGTGCGCCATTATCTAAATTCAGCTCTGTAATTTTTGTTAATTTTGTTTTTAACCAACTGGTCTGTGCGGTATTCGGCGATTCAAACTGCAGCTGATAGCCGCGGCCAAAGGCTTTTGTTTTATCAGTTGATGCTGTTGTACCGATTGTCGGACGCTTTAAAATATTAATATGATTCACAACTGCACCGGGAATAGGTGCAGTGTCCGAAATATTTTCATTCCCGCCAAACGTCGCTGTGACCAGCTGTCTTTTTGAATTAAATTCGTCACGAACATGTTGCGCATATGTTTCTGCACGACCGTAATTTTCTAGGGTTGTCGGAGTTGTTGTCGGCTTAGGTTCAGATTCGTCTGTTGTTGCGTTTAAATTAAATGTTGTCACAATCGGAATTGGTTCGGCGGCATCTGACAAACTATATACTCTAGGCCCTTCTGCCAAAACGGCGCCGTTAGTCGCGAATTTAACACCTTTTGTAATATTGTAACCCAACAAACCAGAATGCAGAGTTTGTAAAAACACAGTCAGATCCCGAGGCGTTAGTGCATAATTTTTTGTACTGTTTCCGCCCGGCGCAATCAAATCTGGAATAGCTGCAAAATCGCTTGCACGACGAATTGCAATTTGCAACGAAGCGTCTTTATTAAAATCTGAATTCGCTAAAATACTTTGGATTTGTGAAGGTACAATTGTTGTATTTGGATATTCGGGTTTAAATGTTTTTCCAACATACTGTAAAAAATCAGTTCGTAATTTTAACCCGGCCCGAACGGACCCCGTCAGTGGATCGGCAAAGCCTTCAGAGCCGCCAACCATTAAACCATGAATGGCAGACCCTTTTACAGTTTCTGAAATACATGAATTGTACGAAATCGTATCTACAACAACATCATAAGCAAATGGTGAATTTTTGACAGTGCTGGCAACAATGTCAGAATTAGTTCCTGCAGTACCTAAAATACCTTTACCTTGTGGAGCACATGAAATTAAAATCAACGCATTGGGTACGATGCTGAAAAAAATAATAATTTGTAATATTCTTTTGAATAAGAATTGATCGAATCTCATTTTATATATGCTAACACGTTCCGTTACTAACTTCATATAGACTGGGCTTCCTGTCTCA
>CANBND010000246.1 GCA_947370945.1 Pseudobdellovibrionaceae bacterium
TCAAATAAAGCGCTAATGACATCATCTCCAAGCCAATGAAGGTCATCAAAAGGTCCACAGCAGAAACCAAAATCAGCATTCCAATTGTCGAGCTCAGAGTTAGAAATACCAGCTCAGAAAACTGATCTCCGTTTGTGGCTTTATTATCGTGCATCAGCAAAAGCCCCGCGGCCGCTGAAAACAACGCAATCACACCCATCCAAGTTGTGACTCCATCAAAAACTAAAGCGTTTGCAAAAGCCGTTGAACCAGAGCCCGAAACCAAAATCAAAAGAATCATCGCGGCGATAATGCCACCAATTCCTTGAGTCAAAGTTGCTGTGGCCGATTGCTCACTATTTCCGCGCATGACCTTGATCGTTATAGGAATCAAGCTCGCAATAAAAAGTGCAATCATAGGAGAGACAAGTAGAAGATCCGGAAGGCCTATATTAAAAGAGCTCATTTTTGCTCCCCTTGAATGACAAGCTGATAATTTGCACGATCTTTTATAAGATGATCGATGCTTGATTTCGAAACATTAATAAATTGATTTGGAAACAGTCCCATCCAAAAAATCATAATAATAAGCGGGACCATCACAGCAATTTCACGGAGAGAAAGGTCATGCAGAGGATGGGCCTCATCTCTGACAAGCTCGCCTTTTTCACCAAAGAAAACTTTTTTGAACATCCACAACATATAAACCGCACCCAAAACCACGCCCGTCACCGCAGCGTAAGCAAAAGGCGCATATGATTTATATGTTCCAAGTAGAATCAAAAACTCCCCGATAAAACCATTTGTCATCGGTACAGCAATTGACGACAACGTCACAATAAAAAACAAAATCGTGAATACCGGCAAAACTCCGGCCAGCCCACCGTATTTAGAAATCTCTCGGGAGTGAGTTCTTTCGTAGATCATACCAACCATCAAGAACAAAGCGCCCGTGCTGATACCGTGATTCAGCATCTGGTAAAGGCTTCCGGTCAGACCAAATTCATTAAATGCAAATAATCCAATCAGTACATAACCCATGTGTGACACTGATGAGTAAGCGACAAGCTTTTTAATATCCGGCTGAACCATGGCAACCACGGCGCCGTAGATAATTCCGATCACTCCCACCAGCATAAATAGCCATGCATAATACTCTGCCGACTCAGGAAACAACGGAATCACCCAGCGTAAAAATCCGTAAGTTCCCATTTTCAACATCACACCCGCAAGTATGACAGAACCAGGAGTCGGCGCCTCTACGTGGGCGTCTGGCAACCAGGTATGAAACGGAAATACCGGAACCTTGATTGCAAAAGCCAAAGCAAATGCAAAAAATAAAAGTGTTTGCAGACTAAAAAACTGCCCACCGACAAAGGGAATTTGTAGTTTATAAAAATCCAACAAACTTGCGCTCATCACTCCAGAGGCTTCTTGAGTGAGGTACATCATATAGATAATCGCAACCAACATCAGGACCGATCCCAACATTGTGTAGATAAAGAACTTAACTGTAGCGTAGATACGACGCTGACCACCCCAAATCCCGATCATGAAGTACATCGGAACAAGCGAAAGCTCCCAGAAAAGATAAAAGAAGATCGCATCAATAGCTAAAAATGTTCCTAGCATCGCCGTTTGCAAAACAAAAAGCGCCGCATGAAATCCCTTAACTCTTTTGTCGATCGAGGTCCAAGATCCCAAAACAATGATGGGCACTAAAAAGGTCGTCAATATAATCAACCAAATCGAAAGACCATCTACACCTAAGAAATAGGTGATTCCAAAGCGCTCAATCCAAGGGTAGCGCTCCACCATTTGCAATGCCGCACTTGTGGAGTCAAACCGAGCCAATACACCCAAGCTTATCGCAAACTCAATAAGCGAGAGCCCCAGCGCCAGTGGACGCAAAGTCTTTTCGTTTGGCCAAAATGTCATTCCCAGTGCAAATATCAATGGTAAAAATACAACAACTGATAAAATCATCTCACTACCTCATCAAAATAAACGTCAGAGAGGCCACAACACCAATCGCAATGTACATTGCATATTGTTGAATGTTTCCATTTTGCAAACTTTTCGCGAACAACCCCGCACCCTTAACCAGATCCGTAATCAAATATGTCGTTTTATCGATGAAATTAACGTCGATATAATACCAAATATTTTTACTAACACTGACGAGCGGATTGATAATTGATCCAAAATAAAACTCATCCACGTAGTACTTATTAAGCAGAATATCGTGAGCCACAGACATTTTTTTAGCCATAACCTTAGGTGTTTCAGGCGAACGCACATACAAGTGATATGCCACCGAAGCCGAAATTCCAGCAAGTGCTACAGAAATTCCCATAAATGCCCACTCAGTAGACTCATCCGCGTGTGCCAAGTTAGGAACAGCTCGAATGACTGGCTCTAACCAACCCTCTAGCAAGTTCGGCAAATGACCTACATACTGGCCAATCACATGAGGAATTCCATACCAGCCACCAATCACTGACAACACTCCAAGTACGATCAACGGGCCCGTCATAAGAGCCGGTGACTCATGCGGGTGAATCTTGTGATCGACTCTGCTTTTTCCCCAGAATGTAAGTGCCATCAATCGAGTCATGTAGAATGCCGTGAGCGTTGCACCCAAGGCGCCACAAACCCAAAGGCCTGTATGTCCTAGCGGCGAATGAAAGGCCATCCACAAAATCTCATCTTTTGAGAAAAACCCAGCAAAAGGTGGCATTCCAATGATCGCAAGCCAGCCAAGAACAAAAGTAAAATGAGTGATCGGCATATACTTTCTGAGGCCACCCATTTTACGAATATCTTGTTCTTCGTGCATCGAGTGAATCACCGAGCCCGAACCCAAGAACATCAATGCTTTAAAAAACGCATGAGTCATCAAATGAAACATCGCCGCGCCAAACGCACCAACACCGCAAGCTAAAAACATGTATCCAAGTTGCGATACGGTTGAATAAGCCAAAACTTTTTTGATGTCGTTTTGAACCAAGCCAATGCTTGCAGCCATCACAGCGGTTAAAGCGCCGATGATTGCAACAATCATAAGTGTGTTTGGAGCTGCCAAAAATAGTGGATTCAATCGCACTATCATATAAACACCCGCAGTCACCATTGTCGCAGCATGGATTAGCGCCGAAACAGGTGTTGGGCCAGCCATTGCATCCGGGAGCCAAACATAAAGCGGAATTTGCGCCGACTTACCTGTCGCACCCACAAAAAGAAACAGCGTCGCCAAAGTCAGCGGCCCCGCCCAACCCAACTCCGGCACCGAAGGAGCCATCGACACAAGTTCTGAAAAACTAAGAGTTCCAAAAGTTAGGAACAACACAAACATGCCAAGCAGAAATGCCGCATCACCAATTCTGTTGGTGATAAAGGCCTTCATTCCAGCGGCTGCTTTTTCTTTGTCAGAAAACCAAAACCCAATCAGCAA
>CANBND010000247.1 GCA_947370945.1 Pseudobdellovibrionaceae bacterium
GCAGGTCGGAACTTACCCGACAAGGAATTTCGCTACCTTAGGACCGTTATAGTTACGGCCGCCGTTTACTGGGGCTTCGATTCTCTGCTTCGCTTGCGCTGACAAATCCTCTTAACCTTCCAGCACCGGGCAGGCGTCAGCACGTATACGTCGTCTTGAGACTTTGCACATGCCTGTGTTTTTGATAAACAGTCGCTACTCCCATTTCTCTGCGACCTGAAGAAGCTTGGGGATCAAGTCCTTACACTCCCGCAGGCTCACCTTTTCCCGAAGTTACGGTGATAAGTTGCCGAGTTCCTTAACCAAATTTCACCCCATCGTCTTAGGATATTCACCCCACTCACCTGAGTCGGTTTACGGTACGAGCAGTCTAGCTAATAATCGAAGCTTTTCTTGAGAACATGGCTCCTCACACTTCCGGGACAAGTCCCTCGCATTCACGCATCAGTGTTAAGTGCCGCGGATTTGCCTACGACACCACCTACACGTTTACACCTCAATCCAATAAGAGGCTGTGACTACCTATTCTGTCCCTCCGATTACAATTCTAGATCTGGTAACGGAATATTAACCGTTTTGCCATCGACTACGCCAATTGGCCTCATCTTAGGACTCGACTAACCCTGGGAGGATTATCCTTGCCCAGGAATCCTTGAGTTTTCGACGCTCGGGTTTTTCACCCGAGTTCAACGCTACTTATGTCAGCATGATCACTTCTAGTTCGTCCAGCTGTCCTAACGGTCAACCTTCATCCTATACTAGAACGCTCCCCTACCCCTGTACTTGCGTACAAGACAAAGCTTCGGTACTGTGCTTAGCCCCGTTGTATCTTCCGCGCAGATTCACTAGACTAGTGAGCTATTACGCTTTCTTTAAAGGATTGCTGCTTCTAAGCCAACCTCCTAGTTGTCAAAGTAAATCCACAACGTTCTCCACTTAGCACAAATTTAGGGACCTTAGCTGTTGTTCTGGGCTCTTTCCCTCTCGTCATGGGACCTTATCACCCCACGACTGCCTTCCCGAGTAGATATCAATGGCATTCGGAGTTTATTTGGGTTTGGTAATCCGGTAAGGACCCCTAGCCCATCCAGTGCTCTACCTCCATGATACAATTTATCGGAAGCTATACCTAAATATATTTCGGGGAGAACCAGCTATCACCCAGCTTGATTGGCCTTTCACCCCTAATCACAGATCATCCAAAGAATTTTCAACTTCAACTGGTTCGGTCCTCCACGAGGTGTTACCCCCGCTTCAACCTGTCCATGATTAGATCGCCGGGTTTCGGGTCTATCCCTGCAGACTAAATCGCCCTATTCAGACTCGCTTTCGCTACGGCTACAGCTGCAACGCCTTAACCTTGCCTGCAAAGATAACTCGCTGACTCATTATGCAAAAGGTACGCGGTCGCACATATAAAGTGCTTCCACTGCTTGTAGACTTACGGTTTCAGGTTCTATTTCACTCCCCTCTCGGGGTTCTTTTTACCTTTCCATCACTGTACTTGTTCACTATCGGTCACTAAGGAATATTTAGCCTTAGGAGATGGTCCTCCTGGATTCCCAACGGATTTCACGTGTCCGATGGTACTCGGGATACCTCTAGAGCCTTCACAGTTTTAAATTACAGGGCTATCACCTTCTTTGGCCAGTCTTTCCAAACTGTTCATATAACTGCTTAGGTCTCACATTGAGGTCCCACAACCCTCCATTCAAATTAATGAACAAAGTTTGGGCTTTTCCCCGTTCGCTCGCCACTACTAGGGGAATCTCTGATTTGATTTCTTTTCCTGAGGGTACTGAGATGTTTCACTTCCCCTCGTTCGCTTCTTATAGCTATGAATTCACTACAAGATACCATAAATGGTGAGTTTCCTCATTCGGAAATCTTCGGATCAAAGTGTGTGTGCCACTCCCCGAAGCTTATCGCAGCTTACCACGTCCTTCATCGCTTCTTAGTGCCAAGGCATCCACCGTAAGCCCTTAGTAGCTTAATAAAAACGGAACTAACCTCGCTAAAAATCACTTAAATCAATCTATTCAATTTTCAAAGAACAATAAAAATCAGTAAACGTCTGTACTAGTTGCCCAATTTGGTGGGCCTGGGATGACTTGAACATCCGACCCCACGCTTATCAAGCGTGTGCTCTAACCAACTGAGCTACAGGCCCAGACGATTCACTCTTTCAAAACTAAATAGCTAGATGTTGGTTTTTGAGTACTCACAAAGCCTAAGCTTTGGCTGACCTTAGAATTTTGAAGTTCCGAAGAACTTGAGAATCCTTAGAAAGGAGGTGATCCAGCCGCAGGTTCCCCTACGGCTACCTTGTTACGACTTCACCCCAATCATTAACCATACCTTGGGCGCCTGCCTCCTTGCGGTTAGCGCAGCGACTTCTGGTACAGCCAACTTTCATGGTGTGACGGGCGGTGTGTACAAGGCCCGGGAACGTATTCACCGCGGCGTTCTGATCCGCGATTACTAGCGATTCCACCTTCATGAGGTCGAGTTGCAGACCTCAATCCGAACTTAGATAACTTTTAAGGGATTGGCACCATCTTACGACTTAGCTTCCCTCTGTAATTACCATTGTAGCACGTGTGTAGCCCTAGACATAAGGGCCATGAGGACTTGACGTCATCCCCACCTTCCTCCGGTTTAACACCGGCAGTCCCTTTAGAGTGCCCAACTTAATGCTGGCAACTAAAGGCAGGGGTTGCGCTCGTTGCGGGACTTAACCCAACATCTCACGACACGAGCTGACGACAGCCATGCAGCACCTGTGTACCGGCCCGAAGGCGAGAGCATTTCTGCTACTCTTCCAGTACATGTCAAGTCTAGGTAAGGTTCTTCGCGTTGCATCGAATTAAACCACATGCTCCACCGCTTGTGCGGGCCCCCGTCAATTTCTTTGAGTTTTAATCTTGCGACCGTACTCCCCAGGCGGGATACTTAACGCGTTAGCTTCGTCACTGAAGGGGTCAATACCTCCAACAACAAGTATCCATCGTTTATGGCGTGGACTACCAGGGTATCTAATCCTGTTTGATCCCCACGCTTTCGGGTCTGAGTGTCAGTGTCTGGCCAGTAAGCCGCCTTCGCCTCCGGTATTCCACCTAATATCTACGTATTTCACCACTACACTAGGTATTCTACTTACCTCTCCAGCACTCAAGCTCTGCAGTATCAAATGCACTTCCAGGGTTGAGCCCTGGGATTTCACACCTGACTTACAGAGCCACATGCACCCGCTTTACGCCCAATAATTCCGAACAACGCTTGGATCCCTCGTCTTACCGCGGCTGCTGGCACGAAGTTAGCCGATCCTTTCTTGCACGGTACATTCACTGTATTATTCCCGTACGACAGAGCTTTACAACCCGAAGGCCTTCATCACTCACGCGGCGTCGCTGCATCAGAGTTTCCTCCATTGTGCAATATTCCCTACTGCTGCCTCCCGTAGGAGTCTGGACCGTGTCTCAGTTCCAGTGTGGATGATCATCCTCTCAGACCATCTAGAGATCGTTGCCTTGGTGAGCCATTACCTCACCAACTAGCTAATCTCACGCGGGCTGATCATAGAGCGAAAAACCTTTAACCCCTTGATCCTCAGATCTTGTGGTCTTATGCGGTATTAGCCAGTCTTTCGACTGGTTATCCCCCACTCTATGGCACATTACCCACGCGTTACTCACCCGTGCGCCACTAGTACTCACCCGAAAGCTTTCCTCGTTCGACTTGCATGTATTAGGCACGCCGCCAGCGTTTGTTCTGAGCCAGAATCAAACTCTCCAGTTTAAATCTAGACCATCAACGCTTAGCTGTTGGTTGCGAAACCAACTTGTTCTACTAAATTATTGAAGGGTTTTTCTTAAAGAAATTTTGATAACAAAACTCTAATTAAAGAGCTTTTTATCGAGAACCCAAAAACCATTTAACATCTAACTATTCAGTTTTCAAAGAGCGAAAGAGAAATCAGGGTTTACTTAAACTCCGCTTTCCCGTCAACATCTTTTTTTTCTTTTTTTAAAGATTTTTTTATTTAAAAAAAATCTTTAAAAACTGTCCAAAAAAGAGGCGCTTTTGGTGGAGGCACCAGGGATCGAACCTGCGACCTTCTGAATGCAAATCAGATGCTCTCCCAGCTGAGCTATGCCCCCAAAAAGTTGGAGTGTTGTGCCCCGGGGAGGACTTATGGTCAATAACTATTTTCGTATATTTAAATGAATTCGCAGATTTGCTTGTTTATCGAGCAAATTGGGTGGCGCTTTAAGCCTTCAGTGGGCATAAAATTGCGCCCAATTCGGATTCAAGTATTTGATATTTAAGCTGAAGCGCGAATTTTAGGCGGAACAAGTCGGCCAATCCATCGACGCTCAAAGCTAAGATCAAAGCCAGCTAGCTCGCCGCCCATCAATATCGACTGGAATACCTTTTTTAGAACTTCAACCTCAGATTCTGGTGTCAATTCTGAGCTCAGGCTTTCTTCGATGGCTTCAAAAACGGATAATAAGTCTGGAGTCGTTACAACTTTGGGGATTTTTGACATGTCTAAACCTGAAGTCTCTCTTGGCTTGAAGCCGACAAGATTTTCCGTAAATAGAACCTTAATCCCGGACTCAAAGTTGATCTGAATAAAGTTTTTTCCGTCGGCATCTGTACGTGCGAGAACTTCATCTAGCGTATTAGAGCTGAAGACAAAACTTTTTCCATCTACTGCCTGGAGTATTTCGACAAAGCCACTCTCTGAGATGCGAGATGACAATCCCGAGGTTGATTCAACAAAGTTTAACACCTCGTCCAGTAGCTGTGATGATTTTAATGAGGCTTGTGATTCACCCAATTTGCGCTCCTCCTAAAAATAGAAGTCTCAACGAACAGATGTCCCGACGTTGAGGCTCATAGACCCTATCGACGAGCAATGGATGCGACTTAACGAATTCAGTTAATTTTATCTATAATTTTTGAACAACTCTTCAGCCTGAATCGAACTGAGACAGCATGAAGCATAACCAATGATTCGCAAAGGACGTCCAAGAGCCACAAGATGTATCTCCTTGAGACAAGTTCAACTGCAAGCGGTCACATCTTGTCTCAAAGCTAGATTTTTTTTTTGTTTCAAAGTATATATTCTAGGTTCAAAAGAGGTAACAAATGTTGATCACTCGCTGGCAAGCTCCACTGACTCCGTCTAAAGAACTTGTGAAAATGATGTATTCCACGGAAGGGCTTGACCCTGCGGAAGAGCTCTATGTTCCTCAGACAAAAATAAGTGAGCACAGGCATCCCTTTGGAGAAGTTCGCACCGTGATATCAGGAGAATTGCTTTTTAATATTGCCGGAAATCAGTTTTTATTGCGCGCGGGAGACCGCGTAGAAATTCCTGCCAACACGAAACACTGGCATCTTTCTCAAGGGAGCGAGGACTGTTTGTGTGTTTGTGCTCAAAGGCAATTTTAAGCTTTTAATCTAAGGTCTTTATTATCCACAGGATCTTTTTTCTAAGATTTAATCCACTTTTTGAATTCGGAAATTTGTTTTTCAAAGCCTCGCTCAGAGGGACTGTAGATTTCGGTCCCCTTAAGCTCTTCGGGCAAATAAGACTGGTGAGAAAAACCTTTTGGGCAATCATGAGGATAGATATATCCAGCTCCGTAGCCTAAGCCCTTCATAGCTTGAGTCTTCGAAGATCGCAGAGGCAATGGAACTTTGAGGGATCCCCTTGCCTCTACCAATTGCTCAGCTTTGCGCAGTCCTAAATAACTTCGATTGGATTTGGGCGCGGAAGCCATGTAGGTGATAACTTGAGCTAGATTTATGGAGCACTCCGGAAGCCCAACCAGCTCAACAGCCTGTGCGCCAGCAATGGCAACTGAGAGGGCTCTTGGGTCAGCATTTCCGATATCTTCGGAGGCTAGCACAACTAAGCGACGAGCAATGATGAGCGGAGGTTCTCCTCCTTTTAGCATTCGAGCCAAATAATAAAGTCCCGCATCAGCGTCGCTGCCTCGGACTGATTTAATCAGAGCTGAGAGCAGATCAAAATGCTGATCACCGTCGCGATCATAGCCCAGAGCTAAAGCGCCTACGATCTTCTGAATGTCGAGCTCTGATAAAGCTTCGGGGGTATTTTCTGGAGTATTTTTTGAAGAGCCCCAATAAGACGAGATGTTTTCGATGAAGCCTAGCAACTTGCGCGCGTCGCCGTCGGCGAAATCAATCAGTGATGATTGTGCATTGGCAGTCAAAACACTCTCTGCAGAAAGGTTGAGCTTAGCAAATGCTTTGGAGACCAATTTTTTTAGTGTTTCATTGGTCAATCTCTCAAATACAATTAGTTGGCAGCGGCTCAACACGGCCCGATTAAGCTCGTATGAAGGGTTTTCGGTTGTTGCACCGATCAAAATGAGGTCCCCGCTCTCAAGAAATGGAAGCAGCACATCTTGCTGAGACTTATTGAGGCGATGAATTTCATCGACAAATAAAACGGTTTGTATTTGGTAGGCTTTGCGATCGTATTGAGCCTTCTGGCCGATCTCTCGAAGGTCCTTGGCACCCAAATCGGTGGCGTTGCCAAAACGTGACTGACAATTTAGCTTTGAGGTGCGGGTTGAGTTGGGCGTTGAGTTTTGCCCGGAGCTTAATTCTGCCATTAGGGCGCGGGCATAACTTGTTTTTCCGCTACCTGGAGGCCCCCAAAGTATAAGTGAGCTGGGGTGCCCACCTTGACGAATTCTTTTTAGATGATGACCGGCGGCACTCTGCCCTAAAATATCATCGGGTAAAGCCGGGCGCAGTTTTTCGGCAAGCGGTGTTCCGGCCAGTTCGGGCTGAGAGAAAAGGTCCATCGATTCGGGCTGATGCTTGAGTGGCTGGTTAAATAGATCCATGGCTCTTGAATAGCTTAGCCATAGACTGCATTCAATACGAAATTCTTTGAAATCATTTTTGAAGTCTCAATTTGGCGAAGTATGGCACTTACATCGAACTGAGGCTTTGCAATGGCGGCGGTATAGTGGCGGCGATAGTGGTGGCATTATAGTGGCGGAGCCTGGAGCCTAACCGTAAAAGGGAATGTCGCATATTCGTTGTTGACGTTGCCATCGGAGTCGGTCGAATAAGCAAGAATTGTAGCTTTTAAATTTAATAGCACATCTCCGACCTGGGTGGTGGGCACTGAAATACCAGTAACCATCGGACCGCATCCGGTTCCAGCTGTCGCGGTTCCTAAATAGTTCGTAAAAGTCACACCTGCAGTGACCGTTTGCGTCCAGGTAGGGTTCTCCTTCGTTGTTTTGGGAATAGCACAAAAATAGCAATTTTTAGTGGTATCAAGACCGCCTCCAAATACCGACGCCCAAAAGTCTTGTCCTGAGAGGGTAACGTCAATCGCCGCACCACTTGTATTTTTGCCTGTAATTCTCATGGCATAAACTAAAAGATCTGCGTTGGTGTTAGACCAAGTAATCACCATCGAACGAAAGCTTGCCGATGCGGCTGATCCGGTGGGCCCGTGAGTTGAGTCGCTAGCATATTTCTCTTTATCAGCACACGTCCACGCCACAACATTCAAAGCCGTCACAGTCTTTGGAGACAATGACAGAGTTAATGTCGAAGTGTTTGACTTTTTACAGCCAACAAAAAGACACGGAAATAAAATCAGGCAAAAAATCAACCGAATGGAGTCCTTCACAGTTTTCATATTAGCCTCACAAACTACTTTTAATAGCTTCATAGCTGAAGACCACCCTCTGGAGCCTGTGGGCTCTTGCTCTCAGACGAACCTTCGGAGGCCTTGGGAAGATCTGGCAACGCCGCAGATCCGGTCGGACCTAACGGAATCGGCGATGAAATTCCGCTGTCTGCCTGCCCGACAATTCGTGGAGTTAAGAAAATCATGAGTTCATTTTTTTCTCTGCTGACTTGCCTACTTTTGAAGAGCCAACCCAAAACGGGGATATCTGCCAAAACTGGTATTCTTGTCTCCGAAGTTGAAGAGTCCGTTTGGTAAATTCCACCGATAACAGCGGTTTGACCATTTCTGACAATTACCTTGGTTTTTGCGGCTCTGGTATTGATAGACCTCGCCTGCGATGCTTGATCGACAATGTCCCCGGCAAACCCACGATTGACGTCGACAGCCAAAATAACCGAAGCATCATTGGTAACTTGAGGAGTCACTGTAAGCTTCAGAGGAATATCCTTAAATGTCGCCGAAGTGGTGATTTGTCCCGTTGTGCTCACATTGGTCGACAACAAGGGAATTTGCGTCGTTTGTGAAATTTCAGCTGGCTCATTGTGAAGAGTCAAAATGCGAGGCGATGACAGAACCTTTACATCACCCACGTTTTCGCCCAACGCAAGGGTCGCCGTCAAATCGCCCAGAAGGTCGATTGTGCCTAAGCTAAAGTTTAAGGTGCCACTTCCCGCAGAAGCTCCGGTGCTAGAACGAAATGCGGTCGTATTGATTGTTTGTTTGCCGCCCTTGGTATTTGTTCCAAGATCGATGGACTCTCCGGTTGAATTCCAGTTCAAACCAATCGTGCGA